>JAKANU010000005.1 GCA_021812315.1 Pseudomonadota bacterium | reverse complement strand
GCGCCAGCGACCAGGTCACGCCGTTGATCACACCATGCGTATACGGGCTCAGGTTTTGCAGGAACAGGGCGTGGCTGGCAATCTGGATCAGCACCTGTCCGATCGGGCGGGTCAGAATCTCCGGGCGTACCAGAAACAGGTACAGTGCACAGGTGAGCGCGTACAGGGGGACGAGGCGACGCAAGCGCCGGGTCATGAAGCGTCGGACGAATCCGTGCGGGTTGCGTTCGTGATCCTTCGCCGCGCTCAGGGTGATGACAAAGCCGCTGATGACAAGAAACAGGTCAACGCCGATCCAGCCCTGACGAAACGGCAAGCCCCAAATCGGTTCAACGAACAACTGCCATTGGCCCAGTGTCGTGACATGGTAGACCAGTACCAGCAGCGCAGCCACGGCGCGCAATACGTCGATCAGGGGATAGACCATGCCTTATCGCCCGACGCGACCGGCTCCAGGAATCGTTCTCATGGACAAATTTTATGGTTAAAGCACACTGATCGAGTCGGTCAGTGAAGGTCAATTTGCCTTTAGACTCTGACGTTCCCATGACGACCGACCAAAACGGAATGAACCATCCCTTTTCGAATGATGCCCTGTTTCTCGCGCGGCTCAAGAGTATCGAAGAGAAGATCAACCAGCGGCGACTGCCTGAGGCGGCCCAAGAATTGAACGTGCTGGGCAAGACTGCGCGAGGCGACCCGCGTCTGTTTCTTCTCGGGTCGCGTCTGGCGCAGGCCGCCGGCAACCCCAAGGGTGTGCTTGAGGGCGCACGCATGGCGCACCAACTTGCACCGGCGTGGCCGGTGGCCACGATTTATCTGGCCGAGGTGCTCGCCGACCAAGGCGAAGTTGAAGACGCCTTGTCGGCGGCTGAGAAGGCGGTGCAGCAAGCACTGATTGGCATGCCTGCACAGCAGCGTGCCGAGTTGCTGGGCAAGGCGGCGACGATTGCCCATCGCCTCGGGTTGCACGCGAGAACACTGCTTTGGCTTCGCGAGGCCGAGAGGATCAGCCCGGACGACCGGGGCATCCGCCAGAAGATTGCCCGGACCCTGATTGAAAGCGGCCAGGCGGGGCTGGCTGTCGAGATCCTGAGTGAACTCTTGCGCGAGCTTCCGGGCAACGCGTCCTTGTTGAGCGATCGCTTGCGCGCCTGCCTGGTGGCTGATCAAAGGGCACAGGCGGTAGAGGACGGCAACGCCCTGGTGTCGCTGGAGCCTGACAACCAAGTTCATCGCTTCCATCTGGAGTTGGCCCTGGGGTTGACGCCGCGGACCCAACCCGAGCCGGTGATTTGCGCGTTTTATGACGGCTGCGCGGCCCTGTTTGACCGCGACCGGGTAGGGCGGGCGCAGTACAGGCTACCGATGCAGGTCGCGCAAATGATCCATCAATGGCATCCGGATCGCCGAGCGGATATCCTGGACCTGGGCTGTGGCACGGGTCTGCTGGGTGCCAATTTGGGCCCGAAGGAGGGCGTGCTGGTTGGTGTTGACCTGTCGGGTGCGATGCTTGCACAGGCCAGTCGTCATGGGGTCTACGACCGCTTTCATCAAGTGAATGTTCTCGATGCTCTGCGCGAAACACCGCCGGCGCTTTATCACGTTATTGCCGCGCTCGACGTATTGATTCATGTCGGCGCACTGGAATCCGTCATACCCAACGCCTGGCGCATTCTGCTGCCCGGCGGGCGCTTTGTGTTCTCGTTCGAAACCAGCGGACCTGAGGCCGCCGAATACGCCTTGCAACCCGACTACCACTACGTGCACCAACGTGGGTACGTCCGACGCCTTCTCGACGAGGCCGGCTTTGCTCCGATCGACATGCAGGACTGCACCTTGCGGGTGGAGGCGGGCCGGCCCATTGCCGGCGTTCTGGTCAGCGCGGTCAAGTCCCTCGGGACGGTCTGAACCAATGACATTTCCTGGCCGTGTGAGTCGACCTTTGGAGATAGTCGCGTGCATCTGAGTTCTCTACAGCATGTCGAGCGCCTGGTCGGCCAGTATCTTGAGGGCATGCCGACGCTGAAGATCGTCGATATTGGCAGCTACGATGTGAACGGCAGCTACAGGCAATTCTTTGATCGTCCGGGCTGGCAATATGTGGGTGTCGATCTGACTTCGGGTCCTAACGTGGACGTTACATTGGCCTCACCGTATCGCTTGCCGTTCGCTAGCTATTCGATTGATGTGATTGTGTCGGGCCAGGCGTTCGAGCACATCGGTTTTTTTTGGCTGACATGGCTGGAGATGGTGCGGGTCCTGAAGCCCGGGGGACTGATTTTTCTTCTCGCACCTTCACGCGGTTACGAACATCGTCATCCTGCGGATTGTTGGCGTTTCTACCCCGACGGATACCGCGCCCTGGCGGACTATGGTTGCCTGGCTTTACTTCAAGTCAGCACCGACTGGGAGCCGCACGCGGACGACGAAAGCGCTCCGTGGGGCGATACCGTGGGCGTTTTCCAGCAGCCGCCCCTGCCCTGGTTTGCGCGCCTGCGTCGCAGATTGATGCAGCGTTTGCGCTACTGGGTAACGCCGGGTTATTGAGGTTCTCCCGCTTCTGGCTTGAAACGTTCAAAAAAGCGTTCACTCTCGCCCCACAGGTGCCACGCCGGGGGGTCTTCGGCGATGGCCTGTTCCAGCGAGTCGAAGACGTCCCTGGCGAGTGTTTCAACGGTTTCGCCAATCCCGACTTGGCGCAAACGCAGGAATCGTCGGCCATCTTCGGGCCTCATGCCAACAAGAAACAGTGTCATCGGCAGCTTTTGGTCGACCGCCAGTCGCAGCAAGGCCTTGGGGACGCGCGCGGTGTGACCCAGAAACTGGATTGTCACGCTGGCGCTGACTTGATCTGCCGGCACATCGACCAGCGCCAGCAATGGCTCGTCTTGCTTGAGCGCGCGCAGCGCCGGACGCATGCTGGCACCGACATCGATTGTTGCGTGGCCCAGAATCATTGCCACCGCCGCGGTGCGAACTCTGGCGTACCATCGCAAGACAGTGCGACCTTCGAAGTTGACGCCTTCAAGTGGAGCGACCAGGGCGTGCGCCCGGATACCTTGCGAAGAAGCGTGGCGTAAGGACCACATCCCCGCACCCCAGTGAAAGGTGCATAGCAGCGCGGCTGTTGCTGGTGGTGGCCACATTCCGGTGACATCAAAGTGTCGCTTCAGCCAGCGATCCGAGCGCGTACGGACCAGATAGTAATCGGCATGGTCCACCATGGCGTACAGGCGCCGCCTGGCGAGCCAGGCCAGTCGGTCCGCGGCCCATCCGCGGGACTGTGCCTGTGAATAGGCGCTCTCGGATGCGGTGCGGTAGAGGAACTCGAGTTTCGACAGCCAGCGAAACAGTCCAAAACACCACGACCACGGCAGGATCACCGCCAGCGAAGGTATCAGAAATAACTCCAGAAAGTCGCGACCCTCGGTGCGAAGACGCGTCAACGTGAAGGTCGTGCGCATGCTCGAGGCTGCATTCATGACACGCTGATCCGGCTCAGGACCACTCGTGCGGCAAGTGGACCAGGCCGGGCGTCAGGCTGTAGCTCGTCCATTGAAAGCGGATGAAGTCCTTCCACTCGTCGTATACCACCAGACCTCTCGCATCGAACAGGTAAAAGCTCAGGCAATATTGCCCGGAGTGCAGGGGCAGCTTCTGAAAGGTCAGCGTCGTTGTCCAGGAAGTCAGGCCGTCCTTGGTGTGCAGTGCCCGTAGCTGCACGCCATCTGCGTGGGTTGCTACCGAAGTGATCCCCACGCCATGTAGCTGCTCGAGCATGACGCCCACGCTCGGACATTCATCATCGGTCGAGACGGCCTGAACCTCGATCACCAGATCAGGCCCGTTCACCTCAATCGCAGTTTGCCTGTCATTCACTGTGTCGTGGCCGCTGATCCGTGCCTCGACCAGGCTCGCCCGCCGGTCGCCAGCCATGACTTGCGTGGTATCGGCACCGGCTGGCGGATCGGCGTCAACCAGGGTCGGCGCACACAAAACCGTGCCATCTTGGAGGCGCACATGTGTTTCATAGTTTGCCAGGACCGATTCTGTCTCACCGAGTCCCCGGATTGACCCCTTGTCAAGCCACAGGACACGATCGCACAATTGCCGCACATGGTACAGACTGTGGGAACAAAAGAGCACGGTGCAGCCATTCTTGCGAAAGGCGTCAATGCGCTGGACGCATTTCTTTTGAAAGTGCTGATCACCGACGGCAAGCGCCTCATCAATGATCAATACCTCGGGCTGCACTGCGGTGACCAGTGCAAACGCCAGGCGTACCACCATGCCTGATGAATAAGTCTTGACCGGGCGATCAATGGCTTCGCCAAGCTCGGAGAACTCGATGATCGCAGCCGACATGTGTGCCATCTCCGCCTGGGCCAAGCCAATCAGGCTGCCGCCAAACATCAAGTTGTCTCGCCCGGTAAAGTCAGGATGAAATCCGGCACCCAGTTCAAGAATCGCTGTGACGCGGCCGACCCGGCGCAGGAGTCCACGCGATGGTTGCAGCGTTCCGGCCAACAGCTTGAGCAACGTGCTCTTGCCGGCACCGTTATCGCCGATGACCCCCAGACACTGGCCGCGTTGCAGCTGAAAATTGATGTCTTGCAGCGCCCAGTGAGCCTGCGAGCGGTTGGACCAGCCCAGCAGCGTCATCAGGCGCGCCGCCGGAGAGGCGTAGAGCCGGTAGCACTTGCCCAGATTGCTGACCTGCAACACGGCGTTGCTCACAGCCAGTCCACCAACTCGTCTTTGCTGCGTCCGATCACGGCGTTGAGCAACAGTGTCAGCGCGAGCAGCCAGCCCAGCGTGATGACCCACAGCGAACCGTCCGGCCAGACGCCGCGCAGCAGGACCGATTGATAGGCCAGCACCAGGGCCGTCATCGGATTGGCGAACAGGACCCAGCGCCAGGCCTGCGGAAACAGCGTCAGTGGAAACAGGATCGGTGACAGGTAGATGCCCACCGACAGGGCAAAGCCAAGCACCTGAAGCGTATCGCGCACCGCCGCTGCCAGGATGGCAAGCAGGTGTGCCAGCAGCAATGCCAGCACACCTTGCAGGGCAAGAAGCAATGGCATTGCCAACAGTGCAGATCCAAAGCCACTGACGGGCAGGTAGCCAAGCGTCAGCAGCACCATCAACGGAACAAAGACGACCCAGCCGGCGAGGACGCTGCGCGCAACAAAAAGCACCGGGGGCAGGGCATTTTTTTGCAATAAGCCCCCAACGTCGACGAGACTGCTTGCGCCACGCGAAAGCGACTCGCAAAACGCCAGCCACGGCAGCGCACCGACCACCAGATAGGTGCCCACCCGGGTCGTCGGTGCGTTGTCGCCCATGCGCATCGCAAAGACGATGTCAAACACCAGAAAATAGGTCGCGACGATCAGCACCGGCTGTAGATAGGCCCACAAAACTCCGGCGACTGAACCGGCATACCGGCTGGCAAGCTCGCGCTTTGTCATTGTCCACAACAACGCCCTGCCACGCCACAGGGACTGCCAATCGTGCCAACAGTAGCGCATGGTTGAGTCGGCAGACTTCCCTAAGGCTTAGTTTGTCGCCGGCTTGGTCATGGCCTCGATCGCTGGACGCTCCATGACAAAGTCCTTGGCCATGCTCTGCACCTTCGCGACCCGGGATTCGTTGAGCAATGCCGTACGGGCTTCGTCGATCAACTGCTTGCGAACTTCTTCATAAGGTTGACGGCCCTTTTCGCGCCGTTCCTCCAAGCGGATGATGTGGTAGCCAAACTGCGACTCCACGGGGTCGCTGATGTCACCGGGTTTGGCAAGTTTGTTCACTGCGTCCTCAAACGGACGCACCATTCTTCCAGCACCAAAAAAGCCAAGATCGCCGCCCCGGATTGCGCTGCCAGTGTCAATCGAATTGGCCTTCGCAAGCTCTTCGAAAGAGGCGCCGGCGCGCAGCTTGGCGACCATCTCCTGCGCCTTGTTGAGCGATTCCGCTCCGGTGTTTGCGAGCAGAATGTGGCGGGCGTGGGTTTGCGCCGGCCGATCAAAACGCGTGCCACTGGCCTGGTACATGCCACGGGCGTAGGCATCCAGGGCGGCGTCGCTGGGGGCGTTTTGCGCATCCAGCCGGGCGAGGCGGGCGTCCGACAATATTCGATCGCGTGCCACAGCAAGGGCGGCGGCCACGATAGCATCGCGTGCCAGGCCATCGCGCTGGGCTTCCGCCGCCAAGACGCGGCGCACCAACAGGTTGCTGGCGATCTGTTGCAGCGTGTCTGCGCTTGCCAGCACTGCCTTGCGCTCTGCCTCAGGGGCGTGGGCGATTTCCGACAGTACGTCGGCCACTGTGATGGTTGTATTGGCCGGGCCCCGCGCCAGGACATTGTCGGGGTTGAAAGACGTGGAGGCCGGGGTTTGAGCGGCGGCAAGGCAGGCGGCGAGTGCAAGGGAGATGGCAAGAACGCGGCGAAGAGGCACAACTGTGGCAAGAAGCTTGGGAATGGACATGGGGTTTGTTGGGCTGGAATCGTTGAAAACAAAAAAAGGCGGGGTTGCCCCCGCCTTTTGAATCATGCAGTCGCACCGCGAGGGTGCAACTGTAGCGCCGTCCTATCAGGGCCAGAGGTTGACAGTGCGGGCGGTACGATGATCAAACGTGGCACCGAAGGTACCCGTCGGAGCCGTGGCACGCTCAAATGCGCTGCCCATGATCGGCAAGCCAGCGCCAAGTCCGACCGACGAGAAGCTGGCCCAACCGGCCTTGAAGCTGCCCGTATCCAGAGCCGACCGGGCCACCGTTGCCTTCAGCGTGCCGGACGGAACCGTGGCCGCGCCGTTGTTGATGGCAAGGACGTTGGCTTCGCCGCAGAACACGATCGGTGCATCAGGTGTGTTCGGGGAAATCACGACAGCCGTCGGGCTGGTCGGAGCACCTTCTTCCTGATCCCAGTAGCTCGGGGTTGAGCCGTTGACGCAGATCTGACGGTTCAGGACCACGGTGTTGGCCGAGGTATAAAACTCCGTCGGAGTCAGCACCGAGTACACCCGGGCACCGGTAGCGTAGTTCAGCGCAACGCTGTAACGGCGCGTCGGGCTGGAGAGCACCCAGTCGGTTGTAGCGTTGATCGCCGAATTGGTCAGGTACTCATTGATGATGCGCCGCGTTGCAACTGACATGGACAGCATGGATGCTTGTTGCAGTGGATTGCCAGCGGCACCAGCGGTGTACGGAGTCGACATGTCGGGAAGGTCGTACATGCCGGGGGCGACGACCGGCGTTGCGCCGCGCAGCAGCGGATCGGCCGTGTAGGCATCAGCCAGACCGACGGGCGCCGCTGTTTGCGGCCAGTAGACCAAGTTGCCGGTGGAGGGGACGCCGCCGATTTGGTAAGCCAGGATCGGGGTAGCAGAGCCAGACCATGCGCCGGCATCAGCAACGTTGATGATGATCCAGTTGCCCATCAGACCCGTGGTCGGCAATGCCAGCCCGGCTGCGTTGGCAGCTGCCAAGTCAGCAAGGTTGGTGTCCAGCGCGGTCCAGGCGGCACCGCTGCAGGGGGGCACGCCGCCGACGTGCTTGATGGCGGTAAACAGGGCCGAGCCGGGCGGAATGTCGGCCATGTTGAACATCTCAACATAACCTTCACGGGTTTGATTGGCCAAGGCGTCGCCGCTCAGGGTGGAGTCAAGGCGCGCGGTCACGAAACTGCCGTTCACGCTGGCGGGCTTGGTGCAGCTCTTGTCGGTCGTGGTCAGACTGGCGCGGCCGTCGGCACCCTTGCTGACATTGGCGGTCCAGACATCGCCGGGCGACATGAAGACCTGGAAGTCATACACGTCGTCAGAATTCGCGGCGCCACGGAAGCGGACCTTGACCGCCTTGCCGTTGGTCGTATCCGTGTTGGTGATGCTCAACAGCGTGCTGTTGGCGACCTGGGCGCTGTAGTAAGGGACGACCAGCATGTGGCCGATGCCATCGGTACCGAGGGCCAAATTACCGGCTGCGCCAGTGCCGATGGTCACGATCGCTTGCGCTCCTCCTGCAAACCCAAGGCCAACCAGTGCGGCAGTAATGCTCAAAGCCAGAACATTTTTTTTCATAAAAACTCCAATTAAAGATTGTTGAGCGCAACCCTTAGTGGGTTGAAAACGCTGGTGAATATTAGCACACGATCAAGATGAGTCAGGGCGGCTTCTAGGCAGTTTTTTTGGTACGTGGACTAAAAACAACATATATCGCTTTGATCCGGTTGACTGTGTGGTGAACTTGGGTCATTTACCTTCGATAGGTTCGCCTCCTATGGTTGATGAGCTAGGACGCGACAGCGCATTTTGGCGCCGAAGCGTACTCAGTTGCCTTTGATATCCTGAAAAAACCACCATTGTCCGTCCTCGAGCAGCCACGTTTCGTCAACGTGTGTGGACATCTTATCGCCAAATTTGCGGCTCAACAAGGGTTTGTAGTCAATGCGCAGCCGGGCCTCGCAACGGGTGGTTTCCGGGCAACGCAGGTCAACGATTTCACTGCCCAGCCACGAGATGGCCGTCCCGAACCGCGCGCGGTAGGCGTCGGGGCTGATCACGGCGCGATAGCCCGGCGTGTTGTAGCTGTAAGCGCGCGTGAACTCGCCCTTGACAAGGGCTTGCCAGCGCTCGGCAGCGCGTTGTCGTACCTGCTGTTCCGCCTCGGGGCCGCCTCCGGTGCTGGCGCAGGCGGCAAGAGTGAATGCGGCGGCGACGGCAAAGAGGCGCGAAAACCGCAGCTTCCGGTCGCTGTGATCGGCAACCTGCCCGTACCCTGCAGGTTCATGCGGGAGCTGACAAGAGGTGTTTGTTTCAATCATTTTTCGGTGCAACGTGGGTCGGTGCGTAGAGCGTCTTCATGCGATCCTTAAGATCCTGGCCAACTTGGCGCAGGTCCTGCTCTGTGCGCACTACGCGGGGGGTGATGAGGACCAGCAGTTCGGTTCGATTCGTGCTGTTGGCATTGGTTCCAAAAAGGTTGCCAAGAATGGGAATATCCTGCAGTCCGGGCAGGCCGCTCTTGCCATTGGTAGAGTTGTCGCGGATCAGACCACCGAGGACCAGCGCTTCGCCCGATCGGACCGCCACCTTGCTGGCAAACTGTCGTTGCAGAAAACTGCGTTGGCCCGTCGCGGCATCCACCTGCCCGACGTCGGTGACGGCCTGATTGATCTGCATCGTGACCATGTTGCCGGCGTTGACGGAGGGCGTGACTGTCAGGCTGACGCCTGTGTCCTTGTACTGGATGTTGTTGGAGACGTTGCCGCCTGTGGTGACGGTTTGTCCGACTTGGATCGGTTGCTGATTGCCCACGGCGATGGTGGCCGTGTGGTTGTCAAGCACCATCAGGGACGGGCTGGAAATGACTTTCACAAGAGATTTGTCGGCCAGCGCATTGAGGACTGCGCGCACTTCGCCAACCGGGTTACGCAGGGTGTAAGAAAAGCCTGCTGGCGTGCTGCCGATGGCCGCTCCGGCGATGTTGCCGAGCACGCCGGTGCCGCTGAGATCGCCGCGCGCGGCGTCGTTGAACAACCATTGCAGTCCGTACTTGAGATCATCGGTCAGCGTCACTTCCACGATGCTCGCTTCGATCAGAACCTGAGTGGGCGGGACGTCAAGACGCTTGAGAGTCGCTTCGATCTTGTCGTATTCCCCCTTGGTGCCGAAGACCAGAACGGCATTGTTGATTTCGTCGGCCATGACCCTCAGGCCGGTGGTCAGCGTCATCGTCGTCAGACCCGTGCCTTGAACGGTGTTGGTGCCGCCGGCCTGGGCTCCCGCCTGCGCGCCACCTCCACCAAATCCGACACCGCCACCGCCGCCGAAACCTGTGGTTGTGGCGGTTGTTTGCGCCAATCCGGGGGCTACACCACTGCTCGTCGTGCTCTGGGTCGAAGAGCTGCCACCAAACAGGCCGCTGAGGACATTGGCCAGGTGTTTGGCATTGCCGTTTTGCACGGCGTAGACAAACAATTGCGCCTCGGCCGAGTTACCGCCTGGTTGGTCAAGCTTTTCGATCCAACGTCGCGCCTCATCGAGATTCTCGGCGCGCGGTGTCACGACGACGACGCTGTTGATGCGTTCCATCGGCAGGATGCGTAAGGCGCCAAACAGTGGGAAAGACGCAGGCAGCGTCACCGTATCCGCAGCCTTCCCGGCAGCAGTACCGGTTGCCGGAGGTGCCGCAGGCGAGGCACCCGCGGCCCCGCTGAGCAGTCGCAGCGCCGACTCGACTTCGCGGGTCGTGACGTATTTGAGCGGAAACACGCCGACCGACATACCCTTGAGCAGATCCACGTCAAAGGTGGCAACGATGTCCAGCCAGCCTTCGGCCTGGGTTCGCGTGCCGATCAACACCAGCAGGTTTCGTACGCTGTCAACCCGCACGATAGCTTCTGGCGGCGCCATGGGGCGCAGGATACTGGCCATTTCGCCGGCGCCGAGGTATTTCAGTGGCACCACAATGGCACCATAGCCCGGCGGCAGTGGGCCGGTGCTGACCTGGCGAATTGCCGGAACAATGCCTTTGAGCGCTTCGGGACGTCCGATGTGATAGACACCACGCGTATCGCGGGCCATTTGCAGTCCGTTGGCCTGCAGCGCCGCCTCGAGCAACAGAACCGCGTGGTCCGGCGAGATTTCGCCCTGCGTGGCCAGTGTCACGGTGCCGTTGATGGGCGGGTGGATCACGTAGTCCACTTTGGCAATTTCGCGCAGCACTAGGCTGACCACGTCAGCCAGCGGGGCCTCTTCAAACTTGAGGCCGGCCGGTTTGCCCGTGATCTCGATCGTGGCGCGGGGCCGGGCCAGAACCTCATCGTTGCCGCGGATGATGCGCGGCAACTCCGTCGCCATGGTGAGTTCAGGCTTTTGGGCGTGAGCAACCACGGTCATGGTTGCTGCGGCAAGCCAGACCAGCAGGAGCTTTGAAGATGAGGTCATAAATCGATCTAGGGGGTTGATTTCAGTCGGTCACCGGTGGCAGGCCGCGGCTTGCTCGCAATGCATTGCGACGTTCCAGCCGCTCACGGGTTTCGTCTTGCGCCTTCTGCACGGCGTTCATGGCACCCGCATACGCCGCCGGGTTCGCAGTGGGTGTGGCCGCAATGGGTGTGGCCTGCGCCGGTGGTGGGGTGGCGCCGAGCTTGGCGTAGGCCAGTTGCAACTGGCGAGTTTCGTCGCCCTGAGTGAACGTCACCTCGCGGCCGTTCACGCTCTTGAGCGTCCAGGGGCCAACGGTTTCGTTCACTTTGACGCGTCGGATCTTGCCGTCTACACGAGCCAGAATACCGGCATTTGCTCCGGTAAAGATGCCCTGGATCTGAATGTTGCCCAAGGGGTCGGGCGGCGCTGGTGGGGCGGGCGGTGGCGGCGGCTTGCGGTCGGGCGAAAACAGGGGACGCTCCAGAATCGAAGCATAGGCCGCCGGATTCGATTGCTGCTGAGCGAGTGGCCCCCAATCTGTCGGCACCTTGAGCTCAGGAGCCAACGGTTTCGGGGCTGCCCACCGGAGGTTGCGCCACTGGCCCGTTTCGTCAAGCCATAACCATGCAAGAGCTGCACCCAGGAACAGACTCAGCGCCAGGAGCAAGCGAATCGGCCCCAAGCCCGAGTTTCCGGCTTTCATGAACGGACTCGCAATACAAAAAAATTGAACTGCCCGCCCAATCGCTGGATGCTCGCCGGCTTGACCGCGCCAATGGTCTGCAGGGACAGATTGTCTACCAGCACCAGCGGGCTTTGGGCCGCCAGCATCGAAAGCGCATTCTGCAGCCCGGTCAGGTCGCCCTCGACCCGCAGGTTGATCGGAATCCGGTCAAACTTGGATTCTTCTTTGAGTGGTGGCAGCACCTGGATGCTGATGATGTCGAGCTTGCTATCGGCAAACAGCGTGCGGATGCGTTGTTGCGCATCGTTACCCGCCTGCGTCACGTCCTGTGTGGCGGGGTAGGCCAGGCGCGCGAGCTGTTCCTTGGCTTGGGTGCCTCTCGCCTCCAACGCCGCTTTTTGCTCGAGCAGGCCGCTCAGACGGGCGTATCTTGGTTCCAGGTCCGCGAGGCGTTGCAGGCTGACGCGGTGCTCACGCCAGACCAGGGCCCCAGCACCCGCTAGCGGAAGCAGCAGCGCGAGGATGGTGAGCGCTTGCAGCCATGCAATGCGGCGAAAGATTGACCGGTTCATGATGCGGACTTGAGTTGTGCGGGGTCAAGCGTGAACTCAATGGTAAAGGATTCGCGCGGCGCACCCAGGGGTTTGGTTGCCGGCGTCGGTGCCTTGACGTCACGCAGCCCGGGTGTGGCGCCAAGCTGTTTCATGAGGGCCGCCGCATTGCCAGTCTGCCCGGTGATGCTTACCGTGAGTCCATGAACTTGCAGGTTGAAGAGCGATGTATCGTCGGGCAATGCGTCCGTGATGAGTTTGAGCGTTTGCAGGGGTGGCAGCGGCTTTCCAACCAGGGAGGCCAGGTTGGCGAGTTGATCGTTTGTCCGAACCAGTATTTCTCGCTGGGCGATGACCGGGCCGGCCTTTTGCTGCAGGTCTGTCATTGCCTGTGTCGCTTGTCGGGACAGCAAATGCAGCTTGATGGTGGGCGTCATGGCCAGGCTCGCCAGCAGAGCAAATACGAGCAAAGTCAGGGCCAGGCCGACCCAGCGCCAGATCGCCACCATGCGTTGACGCTGCGCTTCACCAAAACCGCCAAGCATCACAAAGCCCGGACCATGCAGCCGGGGCACCCAGACTTCGGGCGTACGCATCGTGATATCCGGGTGTACCGAATCCAGCTCGCCGGCAATCAGCTTGCGCGAGCAAAGGACCAGACTGATCTGTTCCGATCCATTGTCGCGCGGTCCAGTTTCGTAAGTCCAGACCACATCGTCGGCTGCAAAGGGGCTCAGGCTTTGCACTTCAAGCGAGAGCGCCGAGCGAAGCTCGGTGGCCTCCAGCTTGGGCAGCACCAAGGTTCGACGCAACAACAGGCTCTCGGGCAATACCAGCGCCTCAAAGCGCGCGGAGCGGGCGCCTGCTGCATCGTGCACAGGGGGCGAGCTCAAGTCGCCGCTAACCGCCAGCTTGCCTGTGGGCAGGAGCAGGCGTACCGGGAGCCTGGGCCATAGCCATGAGAACATGGGCCACTGTGCCATGGCACTCCACGCGCTGCGGAGGTCGCGCAAGACGTCGCGCAAGTCCCAGCCCAAGAAGTGAACTCGGGAGTCCGCTTTGGGCAAAGTTGACATACGGGTGGCGAGTGGTCTAGCGGTCGCCCGCTGTCAAGGGTTCGAAGGTTTGCTGGGCTGCCAGCAACCTCCAGGGCAAGCCCGAGCGTGGATCGGTACTCAGATGCACGCGCCATGCCTTCTGATAGCTGGGGCCATCAGGCAACTTGACCTGAACCTCGAGTTGCAGACTGCGCGATGATGCCATTTCGATCTGCTCTGGGTTGAAAAAAGAGGTGTCCATAAGCTTTGGATCGGCGCCCCGTCCGTTCGCCAGAGCGCGGGCCCTGGCTGTGTTTCCGGCGGTCAATACCTAAGCACTCCCCACGAAGCCGCCACGGGGTTGACGCGCCCGCTGCCTTCCCTGAGGTCGGCTGTCACAAGCGGTCGAATCTTAGCATACAGCTCGTAGGTCATTGCAGGCATGCGCATCAAGTCCTCCGCCGCATCAATCCCCTGCGCCGCGCCCTTGGCGCCCCTTTGCTGGCGCAGGTCTATCGTTGCCTGCGCCAGGGCTCGGGCGGCCAGTGCATCGAGTCCGCCGCCGTGCTGGTATAGCGCAGCCAGTAGCGACATGGCAGCATGGTTGAGGTCGATCAGCCCGTTCAATGGCGTGACAGTGATCGCTAGCGTTTGCCCGCCAAACTCCATCGGAATGACTTCGGGAGCCATTCCAGGCTCACTTGACCGGGCGCTCAGAAGTTGAAGCGCAAGCAAAATCGCCGCGTCGCATTGTGCGGCGGCAATCAAGGCGTGGCGTTGCTGCGCGGCATTTTGAATCTCGCCGCGAACCGCCCCGACAATACCGGTCATGATCAGAGTCATGGCTGCCACCAGCCATAAGACAGCGATCAAGGCAAGCCCGCGCTGTGGTCCGGCCGCGCGACTCATCGCACGACACCTCCGCCAATGACTGTCACGCTGAAGTTGCTTTCACTTTGGGGCAGGGGCAGCAGCGCTATGTCCCATTCGGGCCAATCACCCTGCGCGTCGGTAAGACTAAGGCGCACTTGTTCGGGCAGCGTGTCTGGAACCGGCCAGCCGTCTTGCCATCCTGCGGGCCACGCAGCCGCGGGGCTTTGCCCCGCTGGTGCCAGTCCCTGCGCTTGCACAGCCAGGGACTTGATGCCGCTGATCAGAACGCGGGACTCAGCCCGGCTCCAGTCGGGGAATCCACTGTCTGGCTCCCAGGGGGCAAACCTAAGTATCAATTCGTGTCCCGAATCGGTGTCCTCCATCGACAGCTTGAAGAAATGGCGGCCTCCAAGGTCTGGTCTGGCTGGCATGATGCCGACCCAACTCAGGCTCTCGGCGGTGGCCGCGAACGGGACGATCTTCTTGCCAGGGACTCCAGGGTCGTCGAGTGATCGCGCCGAGAGGCGACCGAGCGTTTGCTGCAGGAAGGCGCGGGCGACTCGAATCTGGTCCAGGCGATCGAGACGTTGGTCGATCTTTGTTTCGGTTTGCGCCATGCCACGCAGTGCCGAGACCAGCCCAACCATGATGAGCGAGAGCAGCGCCATCACCACCAGCAGTTCGATCAAGGTAAATCCGCGTCGTGCCAAGGCAGGGCGTGCGCGGACCGCGGCCTCGCGCGTGTCCGAGCAGTTCACGAAACCACCTCACCGGGCTTGGGCTTTCGCTCGGGCAACAAAGTGATCACCTTGAGTTGCCCGGGGCGCGACCCCGCGCTCCAATTGATGGACAGCCTGATCTCGTGCAACTTGACTGCTTGCGGCGTATTGACGCCGCCATGGTAGGGTTGGCTGCGGGCCTGCCACCTGAAGCCGGCGCTCTCGCCATCTTCGTTCCAGCCTGAGGTGCCCACGCTGCTGCGGCTGGCCAGCAGCGACTCGGCCAGCCATACGGCTTGTTGGTGCTGGGTGGCGTCGGCCACGTGGCCTGCGCTGCCGCCGGCGACTCGGTAGAGCAAGCCCAGCGAAATCGCCATGATGGCAAATGCAACCAACAGCTCGAGCAAGGAAAACCCGCGCTGCCTGGTCATGGTGTACGTGCGAGTTGCGTAATTTGTCCGAACAGCCAATCAACCCGCAGCCGGACGCCTCCGCCCGCTGGCCGGACCAACTCGATCGTGCCGCCACTGGAGCCGCCGTCGGGCAGGAAAGCTATGTTGGCTTGCTCGGCGTTGCTGGGGACCCCCCCCCGCGTGCCAACGGTCGTGCGGACTTCCAGCGCTGCGGGCAGTGCCTGCCAGGGGCTGCCCTCAATGCCGAACCGCCGACCAGGCAGGTCGATGCGGAAGTTCACCACCTGTCCGCTGCTCTGTGCCTGCTGGCGCGCCCGGCGCAGATCAACCAGCATGGCTCGCACGGTGTCACGGTACTGGCTGATTTCGCGCAGTCTGTCAAACGCCGGCGGAACCAGCGCGACCAGCAGGGAGCCGATGGCCAGCACAACCAGCAGTTCCAGAAGCGTGAACCCCCGGCGCTGGAGCACAACGGGGCCTGGCGGCAAGCCGCAGCCGCGCTCAGGGCCTGTTGTGGATATCGGCGTTTTCACCTTCGCCGCCAGGAAGTCCGTCTGCACCGTGGGAGACAATGTCGACACCACCGTTGGCAGTCGGGCTGGTGAGCGTGTAGGGCTTGCCCCAGGGATCATTGGGCACGGCGCCCTTGATGTACGGGCCGTTCCAGCCGCTGGCCGATGCGGGACGATTGACCAGCGCATCCAGTCCCTCAGCCGTGGTCGGGTACCGACCGACGTCGAGTTTGAACAGCTCAAGCGATTTTTCAAGGTCGGCAATCTGAACTGCGGCGGTCTTTGACTTGGCGCCCCCGAGCAGGCTCAGCACACGTGGACCCACGAGCCCGGCGAGCATCGTCAAAATGGCCAACACCACCAACAGCTCGATCAGCGTAAAGCCCTTGCGTGCACGCTTTCGATTCAGGTAACGGAAGGGGAATCGGTTCATTGGGATCGAGAGTGGTTCGCGAAAAATTATAGGGCAGTTCGACGCAAGCAGCCGGTTCCGTTCAAAGTATCGTGTAGCGCCGGCGCAGGCGCAGGAAAGGCTGTTCGACAAAGCGCATGCTCAGGTAGGACACCGGCGTCATGGCAACGAATCCCAACAACGCGACCGGCAGAGCGACATAGAAATTCGAGAGGTCGATGACATGAACGTGAATCCACTGCGCCACCGCGAAAACGAAAAAGAAATGCAGCAGATAGATCGAGTAGGAGTATTCCCCCAGCAGCGCGAACAGCTTTGACAGTGGGTGGGCGCGGTGCGCGAACGAGTTGTCGTACCAGGCGATCAGTGCAGAGAAGGCTGCTCCTTCAAGCGTGGGCAAAATGATCCACAGGCGCGACGGGGACGGATAGGCAGGCCGCAGGAAAAACCCCCCATTCTGGTCAAACCACCAGTACAGCGAGATGAACGCGCAGGCAATGGCGCCGGCCAGCACGTGACGACCGGCGAATCGATGGCGCCCTTGAAACGCGATGATTCCAAGCGCAAATTGATCAATTCGGCCGAAGATGGTCGCGTACGCCAGGCTCTGCACCTCGCCGGTCCAGGCGTGGTAGCCCGTGCGGATCAAGAGGGCGATTGCCAGCACGGCCCACAATCCACGCGGCGAGCGCCGCGCCAGCAGCAACAGTCCGGGCAGCAACAGATAAAAATGCAGTTCCACGGTGATGGACCAGCCGCCATTGGGCCAGGTGGGTAGCAGCAACCCGCGCGGAATGGTTTGGAGAAACTCGCGCGTTGCGCCCGGCTGTGTGCTGGTCATCGCGACTTGTGCTGCGTTGATGGCAATGACCAGCAGCAACAGCGGCAACAACCTGAGCGCGCGGTTCCAGAAGAACAGATGGTAGATGACGCGTTTGCCGTCGAGCAGTTTGGCAAAAAGGTAGCCACTCAGAGTCATGAACAGAGCCACGCCGACATGACCTTCGTCGAACAGAACCAAGGGCCCCCAGAACGGGGCTCCTTCGAATGGCACGGGTGAGCCCTGATGGCCGTGTGTGAAGTGCCAGACAAAGACCAGCATGGCTGCAACCGCGCGCACATGGTCAAGTGCCACGTAGTGCTCGCCGGAACTGGCCTTCATGGAGCAAGCGGCGTCTTGTCCGCTAGATGGCCAGGTCGTTGACCGAAAGGATGCCCAGCATGATGGAGACGATGATGGCGGCGATCAGCATACCGAGGATCAGGATCAGGGCGGGCTCGAGCACGGTGAGTCCGCGTTTGATGCCGGTCTCTACGTCGCGGTTGAAGATGCGCGCGAGCTCAAGCAGCATGGGTCCGAGGCGCCCGGTCTCTTCGCCCACCCTGATCAGGCTGATGGCCAGGGGCTCAAAGACACCACTTGCACCCATGGCGTCAACCATCTTGCCACCACCCTTGACCTTGGGCGCGACGGCTTCGAGCGCCTGTCTCAAGCCGGCGTTGCCAACCGTTTGTGTTGCAATGCGCAGCGCCGAGAGAAGAGGCACGCCGTTGCCCAGCAGGGTCCCCAGTGAACGTGCAAACAGCGTCAGATCGTACTTGAGCATGAGTTTGCCCACCACCGGCAGGCGCACGGCGCGCGCCTGCCACCACTGGCGTCCTGCCGGCGTGCGCAGCCACCGGCGCGCTAGCCAAATAAGCAACGCCAGGCCGAGTCCCGCGATCAGGCCGTAGTCGGTGAAAACGTGCCCGATCGTCATGATGATGCGCGTTGGCGTCGGCAGCGCGTCGCCCATGCCTTTGAACAAGGTTTCGAACTGCGGTACCACGAAGCCCAGCATGCTGATGATCGACAGCAGCGCAACGACCAGCAGGATGGCGGGATAAATGGTTGCAGAGACCACACTCTCGCGCAGCGCTCGGACTCTTTCCAGATGCTCGACCAGGCGTTCCATAACGTCGCTGAGATGGCCACTGGCTTCCCCGGAGCGGACCATGTTGATGTAGAACTCGCCAAAATGGTGCGGGTGACGACTCAGCGCCCGACTCAGCGGCACACCGTCCTTGACATCATCGAGAATGGCCTGCGTGAGCGCGCCCATTTGCGCCTTGGTGTTCATGCCAATGAGCACGCGCAGCGCGTTGTCCAGGGCCAGTCCGGCCTTGAGCATGATGCAGAGCTCGCTGGTCATGAGCAGGATGTCTGCCGCCGTAACGGCCCGCTTCTCGATCCGCGCGCCGAAGCCCTTGGCCCGGGCGCCACGCGCGTCGGCGAGTGCGTCTGCATCGGTGCCACCTGCATCGGCTTGGCTTACTTGCAAGGGCGTCAATCCCTGGGCGCGAAGCTGTCGCAGCACGTGAGCGGCGTCGGCAGCCTGAAGGCGGCCTTCGACCCGCTGGGAGTCGGCGCGCGCAGCTTGCCAGACAAAATCAGGCATCAACGTGGTCCTGGGTCACGCGCAACAACTCGTCCAGGCTGGTGATGCCATCGGAGACCTTGCGCAGACCGTCCTCGTACAGCGTGTGCATGCCTGCATCGGTTGCCATGGTGTGCAGCGCGGCTGCGTCCATTCCATCGAGAATGCCGCGGCGCAGGCTGTCATCGACCACCAGCAGTTCATGGATGCCGCAGCGCCCGTCGTAGCCGGTCTGGCGGCAGTGCTCGCAGCCGACGGCCCTGTACAGGCGCGCCGGGTTCAGGCCCATTCGCCGCAATCCGCTGCGTTCCTGCAGGCCGGCATCGGGCAGGTAGGCTGCCTTGCATCTTTCACAAAGGCGACGCACCAGTCGCTGCGACAGCACGCCATTGAGCGAAGACGTGATCAGATAGGGCTCGACACCCATGTCCTCGAGACGCACCACGGCACCCGCGGCGGTGTTGGTGTGCAAAGTTGATAGCACGAGATGGCCTGTCAACGCCGATTGCACCGCGATTTGCGCCGTTTCCCCGTCACGCATTTCACCGATCATGATGATGTCTGGGTCCTGGCGCAGGATCGAGCGCAGTGCCCGCGCGAAGGTCAGCCCGATTTGCTGGTGTACCTGGATCTGGTTGATGCCCTCGAGTTGATATTCGACGGGTTCTTCCACCGTGATGATCTTGAACGCATCGGCGTCGAGCTTGGACAGCGCTGTGTAGAGGGTTGTTGTCTTACCCGAACCGGTGGGCCCGGTCATCAGCAGAATCCCGTGTGGACGGGCCAGAAGTTGATTGAAACGCTCCAGGTTCTCGGGAGCAAATCCAATCGATTCCAGACTGTAACGCACGCTGGAGCGGTCGAGGGCACGCATCACCACGCTCTCACCGTGCACGGTGGGTACGGTGGAGACGCGCAAGTCGAGTTCTCGGCCCTTGACGCGGGTCTTGATGCGGCCATCCTGCGGCAGGCGCCGCTCGGCAATGTCGAGGTGGGCCATCAGCTTGACCCTCGAGTTGATGGCCGCACTGAGCTGCGGCGAGATCACTTCGTCGGTATGGATGACACCGTCAACCCGGTAACGCACATGCAGGCCATCGTCAAAGGGTTCAAGGTGAATATCCGAGGCTCCCAGATCGGTGACGCGGCCGATGATCTGGTTGACCCGCCGGATGACCGGAGCCTCGCTGGCCAGGTCTTTGAGATGTTCGACGAAATCGCCGGCATCCGCGTCGTCGTCGGGGCCCCCGGCCTGCGCCGGGCTGGTCTCGACCTCGCCGATGGCAAGCGCGCGCTCGATGTCCGATCCCAAGGCTACGCAGGGGTGCACTTTCAGACCCGTGGCGAGCCCCAGAGCCTTGACAACAAAGGCGTCTTCGGGCCGCGCCATGGCCACCGTCAAACCACTTGCATCGGCGCGCAAAGGGTAGACCAGATGGTCGCGCAAGAAATTCGCCTGCAGCCCCTCCAGGTCCGGGGCCAGGGCCGGGAAGTCTTCGACCGGAACAAATGGCAAGCCCATCAGCTCGGCCTGCGCGCGGGCGACGTCGATTTCGGAGACAAGACCGAGATTGACCAGGACCGCGCCGAGAACGCCGCCGGCCTCCTCACGGGCTGTCGCGGCGCGCTCGAGATCCCGAGCGCTGAGTTTGCCGCTGTCCACCAGCAGTTCGCCCAATCGAGCCAACGGATCTTGGGCGGTGGCCAGAGGGGACGTATCGGTGGCAGCGGTCATGGCAGGGCAGCCTGTTCTTGTCAAGTAAGGGAGTAATGGTAACGGCAAACGGTCGGCCGTTCGATCAGCCTTCGTGCGTTTAAGATAGCCCCCATGCCCCCTCTCAGCGATCTTTTTGAGCATAACCGAGCTTGGGCGGCGCAGATGGAGCGTGAGCGGCCGGGTTTTTTCACCGGATTGAAGTCGCAGCAAAAACCCAAATACATGTGGGTTGGATGTTCCGACAGCCGGGTTCCGGCGAATCAGATTACCGGGCTCGATCCGGGCGAAGTGTTCGTCCACCGCAACGTCGCCAATGTCGTGGTGCCGACCGACCTGAACTGTCTGTCCACCATCCAGTTTGCTGTGGATCTGCTCAAAGTCGAGCACCTCATGGTGGTCGGCCACTATGGATGCGGCGGCGTGCAGGCGGCGTTGGAAAACACCCGGGTCGGCCTGGCTGACAACTGGTTGCGACACATCAAGGATGTGCACGACCGACATCGTGCGTTGATCGACGCTGCGCCCGTGGGAGCAAGACTCGACGTCTTGTGCGAGCTCAACGTCATCGAGCAGGTGATCAACGTGGCGCAAACCACCGTGCTCCAGGACGCCTGGACGCGCGGCCAGCGCGTGACCCTGCACGGCTGGGTCTACGGGCTTGGGGACGGGCTGTTGCAGGATCTGCACATCAGTCTGGATGGCCGCGAGCCCATCACACGACGCTACCAAGCCGCGATCGCCGCGGTATCGGGGGGGCGACGCCGCACCCCGGTGTCGGGTTAACGCAGCGCTGGCTGCTAGAGCATGTTCCCGCAACGTCTGGATTCAACTCTCGCCTACGATATCGCCAAGGCGATGCTCGACGGCTTCAACCGGCACTACCGGCTGTTTCGCACCGAGTCCGCGCGCGCCAAACACCGTTTCGAGACCGCCGACTGGCATGGCCAGCAGCGTGCGCAGCGTGAACGCATCGAGTTCTATGACCTGCGGGTGCGTGAATGTTTTCAGAGACTGGACAGGGAATTCAAGGCCGGCGAACGGCCGATGAGCATCTGGCAGCAGGTCAAACTGCATTACATCGGCTTGCTGGTCGATCACCATCAGCCCGAACTCGCGGAAACTTTCTTCAATTCCGTCACGACGAAGATCCTGCATCGCACGCATTTTCATAACGACTTCATCTTTGTGCGTCCGGCCGTCAGCACCGAATACATTGAAAACAGCGAGCCTGAGGCGCGTCCGACCTACCGCGCGTATTACCCGGGCAGCGGCGCGCTTGGGGAGGCGCTGGTGCGGATGGTGAATGATTTCGGCCTGCGTTGCGAGTTCGAGGATCTCGAGCGTGACGTCGGGTTCGTGGCCGACGCGATGCGCGCGCGCCTGGAGGACGTTGTAGTCCGCACCAACTTCCAGATTCAGGTGCTATCGAGCCTGTTTTTTCGCAACAAGGGTGCCTACGTCGTGGGCAAGCTGATCAACGGCTATGCCGAACACGCCTTTGCCTTGCCGATTCTTCACACCGGAGTTGATCAGAAGCTGGCCATTGACGCGGCCCTGTTTGGAGAGAGCGAGATTCCGATCCTCTTCAGCTTTGCGCGGGCCTACTTCATGGTCGACATGGAAGTCCCGTCGGCCTACGTGCAGTTCCTGCGCAGCCTGATGCCGCGCAAGCCACGCAACGAGATCTACAACGCGCTGGGTCTGGCGAAACAGGGCAAGACGCTTTTCTATCGCGATTTTCTTCACCATTTGCGCCATTCCACAGACCGGTTTCGCATCGCCCCGGGTATCAAGGGAATGGTTATGCTGGTCTTTGATTTGCCCTCGTTTCCCTACGTGTTCAAGGTCATCAAGGACTTTTATCCTCCGCAAAAGGATACGACGCGAGAACAGATTCGTGGCAAATACCAGTTGGTCAAGCAGCACGACCGCGGCGGGCGCATGGCCGACACCCTCGAATACAGCGGCGTGGCGTTTCCTCGCGACCGCTTTGAAGACGAGTTGATTGCAGAAATCGAGCAGTTTGCGCCGAGTCAGCTTGAGATCAGTGCGCCCGACGCCCAGGGTCGCAGCGAAGTCATCATCAGGCACGTGTACATCGAACGTCGCATGATTCCACTCAACATCTACCTGCAGGAAGCGTTCGATCTGGGCCCGGGCGATCCGAAGGGAGGCGCGCAGATCGCGCGTGCCGTCATTGAGTACGGCAACGCCATCAAGGACATGGTGGCAACCAACATCTTCCCGGGTGACATGTTGTGGAAGAACTTCGGCATTACCAGGCACGGCAAGGTTGTGTTCTATGATTACGACGAAATCGAGTACATCACCGACTGCAACTTCCGCAGAGTGCCGGCAGCGCGCAATGACGAGGAAGAAATGTCTGGAGAGATCTGGTACAGCGTGGGCCGCCACGACGTGTTTCCGGAAACCTTTGGCCCGTTTCTGCTGGGCAATCCCGTGGTGCGCGAGGTTTTTATGAAGCACCATGGGGACTTGCTTGATGTGGCCTTCTGGCAGGGGCACAAGGAGCGAATTCTGGCGGGGCATGTGCTTGATGTGTTTCCGTACGAACGGGAGAAGCGTTTTCTGCATGCTGACCAGCCCGGTGACTGCTTCTGAACCGAACCATTTTTTTGAAAGGAATTTGACATGTCTGATCCGATCGTTATCGTTGGCGCCGCGCGTACTCCCATGGGGAGTTTCCAGGGCGATTTCTCTGCCTTGGCAGCCCATGACCTGGGTGGCGCCGCCATCAAGGCTGCGCTGGAGCGAGCCGGCGTGGCCGGCGCGCAGGTTGATGAAGTCCTGTTTGGCAACTGTCTGATGGCAGGCCAGGGGCAGGCGCCAGCACGCCAGGCCGCCTTCAAGGGCGGCTTGCCAATCAGCGCCGGGGCCGTGACGCTGTCCAAGATGTGTGGCTCGGGCATGCGCGCGGCCATGTTTGCCCACGACATGCTGGTGGCTGGCAGCGTCGACGTGATGGTTGCCGGCGGTATGGAGAGCATGACCAACGCGCCATACTTGCTTCCCAAGGCGCGGGGTGGCTACCGCATCGGCCACGATCGCATCTTTGACCACATGATGCTCGACGGGCTGGAAGACGCCTACGAGGCCGGGCGTTCCATGGGTACTTTCGGCGAGGACTGCGCGGCCAAGTACAGTTTCACCCGTGCGGCCCAGGACCAGTTCGCCATCACCAGCGTGCAGCGAGCCCAGGCAGCGACCAAGTCCGGTGCATTTGCCGCCGAAATTGCGCCAGTGACGGTCAAGGGCCGCGCTGGTGACACGGTCATTTCAATTGACGAAGGCCCGGGTCGCGTCAAGCTCGACAAGATCGCCGCGCTCAAGCCCGCCTTCAAGAAGGACGGCACCATCACGGCGGCGAGCAGTTCAAGCATCAATGATGGTGCGGCCGCGCTGGTGCTCATGCGTGCCTCGACGGCAGCCAAACTGGGCTGCAAGCCCCTGGCGCGCATCGTCGGGCATGCCGTATTCGCCCAGGAGCCCGAATGGTTCACGACGGCACCCGTGGGCGCGGTCAAGCGACTGTTTGCCAAGACCGGCTGGAGCGTCAGGGACGTCGAACTGTGGGAGGTCAACGAGGCCTTTGCCGTCGTGCCGATGGCGCTGATGAAGGAACTCGGTGTCAGCCATGAAATCGTCAACATCAATGGCGGGGCCTGCGCGCTGGGGCACCCGATCGGCGCCAGCGGGGCGCGCATCATGGTCACGCTGATGTACGCGATGCAGGCGCGGGGGCTCAAGAAGGGCGTCGCGACCCTGTGCATCGGAGGTGGCGAAGGGACTGCCGTGGCGCTTGAAATGCTATAAATTCAAGAGCGGACCACGCACAAAGCACGGGCGTTACGGGCATGTTACTTACCCAAGACCAGGAAATGGTTCGGGACGCGGTGCGCGACTTTGCGCAGAAAGAGTTGTGGCCGCATGCCGCCCGATGGGACCGGGAACACTGTTTCCCCAAGGAGGCGCATCGGGGCCTGGCAGCCCTGGGTGCCTACGGCATTTGCGTGCCCGAGCAATGGGGCGGAGCCAACCTCGATTACCTGACGCTGGCCCTGGTTCTCGAGGAGATTGCCGCCGGTGACGGTGGCACCAGCACGGCGATTTCGGTGACCAACTGCCCGGTCAACGCGATCCTGATGCGTTACGGCACCGACGCCCAAAAGAAACAATGGCTGACCCCGTTGGCGCAGGGTCGAATGCTGGGCGCGTTTTGCCTGACCGAACCGCACGTTGGCTCGGACGCCTCGGGCCTGCGGACCACGGCCGTCAGGCAGGGTGACACGTACGTGATCGATGGCGTCAAGCAGTTCATTACGAGTGGCAAATATGGGGACGTGGCGGTCGTCATCGCCGTGACCGACAAGGGCGCTGGCAAGAAAGGTATGAGCGCCTTCCTGGTGCCGACCAGCGCCACGGGTTATGAGGTGGCGCGGCTGGAGGAGAAACTGGGTCAGCGCAGCAGCGATACCGCTCAAGTCAACTTTAACCATTGCCGCATCCCTGTGGAGAACCGGATTGGCGCCGAAGGCGAGGGCTACAAGATCGCGCTCGGCGGGCTCGAGGGCGGGCGCATCGGTATTGCTGCCCAAAGCGTGGGCATGGCGCGCAGCGCCTTCGAGACAGCGCTGGCGTACTCCAAGGAGCGAGAGAGCTTTGGAACGGCCATCTTCAATCACCAGGCGGTCGGCTTCAGGCTGGCCGAATGCGCGACCAAACTGGAGGCAGCAAGGCAATTGATCTGGCACGCGGCAAGTCTGCGCGATGCCGGCAGGCCGTGTCTGAAGGAAGCCGCCATGGCCAAGCTTTTTGCCAGCGAAATGGCCGAACAGGTCTGCAGCGTGGCGATCCAAACCCTGGGCGGCTATGGTGTGGTCAACGACTTCCCGGTGGAACGCATCTACCGCGACGTGCGGGTCTGCCAGATCTATGAAGGCACGTCCGACGTGCAAAAGATCATCATTCAGAGAGCGCTGGCCTGAGCGCTGGCGCGGGTCCGGAGTTCAGGGACGGACCCTGGATCTTCAGCGGCCGTAGACGTCTTCGAACCTGACGATGTCGTCCTCCCCAAGGTAGGCGCCGGACTGCACCTCAATCATCTCCAGCGGTACGCGACCCGGATTTTCCAGACGATGCGTGGTGCCCAGCGGAATAAAGGTTGACTCGTTCTCGGACAGCAAGAAACTGTCGTCGCCGCGCGTCACCTTGGCCGTGCCGCTGACCACGATCCAGTGTTCGGCCCGGTGGTGGTGCATTTGCAGGGACAGCGCGGCCCCCGCGTTGACCACGATGCGTTTGACCTGGAAGCGCTGCCCGGTATCGACGCTGTCGTACCAGCCCCAGGGACGAAACACCTTGCGGTGCATCAGTCCCTCGCTGCGACCCATGCCCTTGAGCCGGTCGACGATCTTCTTGACATCCTGGGTCTGGTCCTTGTGTGCGACCAAGACCGCGTCGGCGGTCTCCACAACCACCAGATTGCTGACGCCAACACAGGCCAGCAATCGGCGCTCGGACAGCGCCAGCGTGTCGTGACAGTCGTGCAGCAGCACGTCACCCTGAGCGACGTTGCCGCCGCTGTCCTTGGGCAACACCCGCCACAGCGCGTCCCAGGCGCCAACGTCCGACCATCCCGCGCTCAGTCCAATCACCGCCGCCGCGGGCAACGCTTGGGCAGACGCGTGCTTGCCGGCAATGCGCTCCATCACCGCGTAGTCAATCGAGTCACTCGGACAGGCGGCAAAATCTTCCTTGCCAACGCGGATAAACTCGCCGTCGACCGCGCCTTGGTCCCAGGCCCGTTGGCAGGCCGCCATGATGTCGGGTCTGCAGGCAGCCAGTGTGCCCAGCCAGACCGAGGCGCGCATCATGAACAGGCCGCTGTTCCACAGGTACGCACCGGTCTCAAGGTAAGCCGTGGCCGTGGCCAGGTCGGGCTTTTCGACAAAGCGTGCGATTTGGTGCGCCGGGTCGGCGCTGGCAGGCGCAGCCACGTAGGTTGCGCCTCTTTGGATATAGCCGTAGCCGGTCTCGGGGGCGTCGGGCGTGATGCCAAAGGTGACCACGACGCCGGACTCGGCCAGCGCTGCGCCCTGGCGCACGACGCGCTGAAACGCTGCAACGTCGGTCATCACGTGGTCCGCCGGCATCACCAGCAGCACCGGGTCTGCTGCGTGTTTCATAGCTGCCAACGCAGCAATGGTAAGCGCTGGGGCCGTATTTCTTCCTACAGGTTCAAGCACGACAGGGCCCGGCTTGCCGATCAGGCGCAACTGTTCGGCAATCACGAAGCGGTACTCTTCGTTGCACACCACCATCGGCGCAGCCATTTCGCAATCGGTGATGCCATCGACGCGCCGCGCCGTGGCCTGCAACAGCGAGTCCGCGCCCATCAGGGGCAGCAACTGTTTGGGGTATTTTTCTCGTGACAGAGGCCACAGGCGGGTGCCCGAGCCGCCCGAGAGGATGACGGGTTGAATCAACATATTGGTGGCAGTTTCAGGATGGCTTCAAGCGCGGGCGTCGCCCCAGCGCAGTTGCGCGGTGTCGTCGCCGCGGTACATGGTTTCGCCGTGCCGGTCGACGCAGTAGTCGGGCGAAACGATCATCTCGCTAAAGCGCATGTCTGCAGCGATCCGGGTGTACTCGAACAAGATGCTGCGCACCACCTTGGCGCCGGTGCGCAAGTGGCTGCCATGACCAATCCAGGCCGGGCCGGTGATCGTCACGCCGGGCTCGATGCGCACGCTCGAGCCGAGGTACACCGGTCCCTTGATCTTGACCTTGTCCCAGGCAATCGGCGTGTTCAGTCCGACCCAGACGCCGGGTTTGATCTGACGCCCGGGCATGGTCAGCTCGGCCACTTCGCCGCGCAGGACGCGTTGCAGCACCGACCAGTAGTCGCTGACACGCCCGATGTCGATCCAGTGAAAGGGGCGGTTCTGGACAAAAAACGGCATGCCCTGCTTGACCAATTGCGGAAACAGCTGCGAACCAATGTCGTACACCGCCCCGGATGGCACCAGATCGAGCACCTTGGAATCAAAGATGTAGATGCCGGTACTGGCCAAGGTCGACTTGGCGAGTTCCGGGCTGGGCTTTTCCTGGAACGACTCGATCCTCCCGTCCGGCTTTGCCACCACCACGCCGTAGCTCTGCACTTCGGCCAGCGGCACCTCCATGGCCACGACGCTGGCGATGGCGCCCTTGGCATGGTGTTCTGCCAGCGCCGCGGTGATGTCCAGATCGATCAGCGCGTCGCCGCACAGCACCAGCGTGGTCTCATCAAAAAAACCGCTGAAATCCTGGATGCGGCGCATGCCGCCAGCCGAGCCCATCGGCCTGGGCAGGATGTCGCCGTGATCGCGTATGCCTTCGTAGGAGTAGCCGATTTCCACACCCCAGCGG
>JAKANU010000178.1 GCA_021812315.1 Pseudomonadota bacterium | reverse complement strand
GAGGGCGGTTCAGTGTGACCACGCTGACGCGTCCCACGTTTGTGAGTTGGGCAAATTTCATTTCTTGTTCCATTCTTCACGATCCCAAGTGTCGGCAGTGATGCCTTGTTGTACCAGTCTGAATTTTTCCACTTTATCAGTTGGCGTTCTCGGCAGGTCGCCGAGGAAGCGGATATACCGCGGCACCATGAAGGCTGCCATTTCACCCATGCAATGATCGATGAGGGCCGCTGGGTCGGGCTGTGCATGCGCTCGCAGCACGATGCAGGCCATCACCTCTTCCTCGGTGAGTTCACTGGGCACACCGATCACCGCGCAACTGAGCACGTCATGGAAGCGTTCGATTCCCGCTTCGATTTCAGCCGCCGAGATATTTTCACCTCGGCGGCGGATCATGTCCTTGCGTCGGCCCACGAAGTAATAGTAGCCCTCGGCATCGCGCCGAAGCAGGTCACCGGTGTGGAACCACAAATTGCGAAAAGCCTCAAGGGTCTCTTCGGGCATGGCGAAATACCCGTCCATGATGAGCGCGGGTTCGAGCGGACGGAGCACCAGTTCTCCGGCCTGGCCGTCGCGCACAGCCACGCCGTGTTCATCCTGCAACTGCAGTTCGAATGGACCGAACGCCTTGCCGCAGGAGCCGGCAGGCGCGACCTCGCCAAGGGGAGGGAAGATCATGGCACCGGCCTCGGTGAGACCATACAGTTCGACCAGACGGCAGCCGAAACGCTGCTCAAATTGCGGTGCCCAGGCTGGCAGAGGTACCCCCCAGCCCAGCCGCGCAACATGATCCCGGTCACGTACCGACGGCGGCTGCTTCCAGAGCATGGTGATGGTCGCGCCCATGAAATCGAACACTGTCGCCTTGAACGCCCGCATTTCGTCCCAGTAGCGCGACACGCTGAAGCGCTCGCCAATCGCGGCAACACCGCGCAGCAGCAGTGCCGGAGCAATGGTCATCACTGCGGCATCGAGGTGAAACATCGGGTATGGGCAGTACAGCACGTCTTCGGGTGTCAGTCCCAAACCGCGAATCGTCTGGCTGGCATGTGCGAGCA
This sequence comes from Pseudomonadota bacterium, assembly GCA_021812315.1. Lineage (GTDB taxonomy): Bacteria > Pseudomonadota > Gammaproteobacteria > Burkholderiales > Burkholderiaceae_C > Rhodoferax. Next base: position 5,006 of record JAKANU010000178.1, on the reverse strand, counting down.
CAAAGCGGTGCGGGATCATTGCCGCCTTGGAGCGTCCGGTGGTGCCGGAGGTGTAGAGCAATAGACAAAGGTCGGAAAAGCCGATGTCGGACTCAGGTGCCGCCTCAAGACTGGGGTCCTGCAGGACCGCATAGCCAAGACAACCTGGGGCCGGCTCGCCGCCGATCACGATCATCTGCTTGATGCTGGCAAGCGTGGCCTGCACCTCAGCCACTTGCGGATAGTTCGTGGTGTGCACCAGCAGCAGTTTGCTTTGTACCAGGTTGAGGGCGTCGCCCAGCACCTTGCCCCTGAAAGCCGTATTCACGGGCGCGGTCACCGCGCCCAGCTTGGCCAGTGCAAACCACAGGACGGCAAACTCGATGCAATTGGGCAACATCAGACTGACGTTATGTCCGCGGCGCACGCCCTGCGCATACAAACCGGCAGCGACCCGATCGGATGCGCGGTCAATCTCGCCGTAGCTCCATTGGCCAGCCATCATCCTGATGAACGTGCGATCCGGTGCCTCGGCGGCCGCGCGTCGCAGCTCCGCGCCGAGCGAGGGCGCAAACGATGGTGGCATTGTCGATCTAGCGCGATCAGTCGCACGTTCCATGATTCCAACGGTCGGAACAGGTCCTGGCAGGTGATGTGAAACTATTGGCCACATCGTAACCCGGGCCGTGGGCCGGGCGGACGCCGGGGCCTCATACGCTTCGCTTTTTGAAATCGGCCCCGACATCCACCCAGCCCGCGGCCCTGAGTCTTGTGACCGCGACCGCCATGATGGCCGTGGTTCTTGTCGGATTGATATCAAATCAGTAGCACCTGACGCTTGATTGACGGGCGTTGCAGGGTTATTGTTTGCATACATTGCCTGTAAACGGGTAGCACCCTTTCAATGTGTGGTTGTCAAATAAGCGTCAATCTGGGCGCCTATCTGCTTGAGGGGATAGTCCGCTGCCCTCTTGGCAATTTCCTCAATGTACGGTTCAAGATTCGATGACGTCAGTTCATGTTCGCCGCTCTTCATCCAATGCAGGATTTCAGAATTGATGCGCTGGTGATAGTGGCTGGTGTCCTTGTAGTTGGCAATGTCATCCAGGAAGTTTTCTGTCTCGAACCCGAACACCTTGACGTTTGGATATTTTTCAGCGTCACGGATCACCATGCGCAGCATTTCAAGGTATTCCGCGAATCCCTGCGGGTCACTTTGCTTCAGGATGGCATAGTTCAGGCGTGAATAGGGCGGAAAGAACAGGCAGAAATGCGTCTGTGGATACTGCGCCGCGATGCTCAAAATTGAATCGTTGAACACCTTGCGATCCCTGGCAACATTGCGTTCGACCAACGCGGGATCGGTTGCCTTCACATGTCCCGATTCGATGGCGTGGACGCTGACGGCAATCGATCTCAGCGCAGCCTTGATTTGACCATTGTTCTTTGCCTCAAGCCATTTGTTCAAGCCACCAAAGCGCTTGCTGTGCTCCCAATCGCTGTGCCATTCGACCAAATTCTCCAGGTCATCTTTCCTGTTCGGGCAAAAAGCATCACCGGCGACCAAAAAATTTCGGCAAAAGGCATACCGAATGGGCTTCAGGCTGGATGCGTAAATCATCAGATCATTTGCCCGGTTGTTGTCGTAAAGAAAGGCGTAGGGCGCAACTGGCGATTGGGACACCTGCCGAAAGCCATCAAACGAGAAAATGACTTCAGCGAGTTTTTTTCTGCGAAGCGCGTAATTCAACACCAGTGATCGCTCTGGAATGCCGGACCCGTCCATCGAGATATTTACGAAGCGATTGCCAAAAAGTTGACTAGCCTCATTGGGCGAAAAATTTGCAGCCATGCTTGAGCCAAGGATGATCGAATCGAATTCTTCGGTATTGATAATGCCAGCTGTCGCGTCGCGCATGCTCCTGTCGCTGGTGTAATAGTCGTTACCGACCCACGGCTTGTGAAAAATTCGGTAAGGATCGACCAACCAATTCACTCCGACAAAGGCGATGAGCGGAAACATCCAGCCCAGGGCGAGGATAAGTAAGTAGCGGCGCATGGCTAGAACTGGAAGTACAAGAACTCGCTCACTTTTGTCAGCGAGATGAAGCAGAGAAAAAACAACAGCGCGAGTGGAATGGCCCACGCAGTTGTCGGCTTCCAGATAAGACCTTTCGCCACCATGCCCATCGGCATCGCAAATGGGGCGGTAGCGGAAACAACACCTTCGCCATCTTCACACACCGGTCGATAGCGCAGAAACATCTGATGCACGTTGGGCGTCAGCCAAACCAGGAGCAGTCCAACTGCAATTGAGGATGCCACATTCAAGTTGTTCAGCATCGTCAACGGGTAGGTCCCATTGAACTGTACCCATTCAAACCCCGCAAAGTAATGCCCAAACCGGTCTTCAAATGATGTCGGCAACGACACCCCATTCATCCCCGCCATGCCTTGCAACATCGTTATCGCCGACGAGAAGCTGTCTGCTCTGAAGAACACCCAACCGACGACGACCGCCAAAAAGGTGAGAGCGCCTGCACCGAGGGTGGCCACCCTGCCGCCATTGCGCCAGCCCATGCGCTGCTTGATGCCGCGCCAGGCGTGATTCACCAGTAGATAACAGCCATGCAGCGCGCCCCAGATCACAAAGGTCCAGCCGGCACCGTGCCACAGGCCGCCGAGCAGCATGGTGAGCATCAAATTGACGTAGCGGCGGCTGGCACCCAGGCGGCTACCGCCTAGTGGGATGTAAAGGTAGTCACGCAAAAAGCGTGACAGCGTCATGTGCCAGCGGCGCCAGAACTCGATGATGCTGGTGGCTTTGTAGGGCGAGTTGAAGTTGAGCGGCAGGCGCACGTTGAACATCGAGGACAAGCCCACCGCCATGTCGGAGTAGGCTGAGAAATCAAAATACAGTTGCAGCGTGTAGGCCAGCGCGCCAATCCAGGCTTCGAACAGCATCGGTGTGCCACCGGCTTTGACGGCCTCAAAGATGGGGGTCGAGAAATCTGCCACCGAGTCAGCAATCAGCACCTTCTTGGCCAGCCCCAGCACAAAGATGCTCAAGCCAACGGCGACGTTGTCCCAGTTGATGCGGCAGACGGCGCGCTTGGCAAACTGCGGCATCATCTCGGCGTGATGCAGCACCGGGCCGGCTATCAGGTGCGGAAAGTAGGTGACGAAGAGCGCATAGCGAACAAAGTTGAACTCCTTGACCTTGCCCTGGGCGGTGTCCACCAAATAGGCGATTTGCGTGAAGGTGAAGAAGGAAATGCCCAGCGGAAGCACCACATTGGCCAGCGCCCAGGTGCTACCCGTGAGGTGGTTCAAGTTGTCAACAAAAAAGTTGGCGTATTTGAAATAGATCAGAAAAATTAGGTTGACGGAGATGGCCACGGTCGCCAGAATTTTCGACTGACTGACTGACTGACTGACGAGCGGCGTTGCGTCCGATCAGGACGCCCGCGCCGTAGTTAAAAACGATGGAGCCCAACAACAAGCTCACATAGCGCACGTCCCACCAGCCGTAGAAAAAGAGTGACGCTGCGGCCAGCCACAGGCAGGCCAAGGAGTGGCTGTGCTTGCCAATTCGAAAGTAGCCGATCCATACCACGGGCAGGAAGGCAAAAATGAAAACGTAGGAATTGAAAAGCATGACACGTCCCTGGGCCGAATTCGAAGAAAAGCCGCATCGCTGCCAGAAACAACTTGTTAGAACTATGGTTGCGCCGTTCCGTCAGGTCAAAATGCAGGCATGATCGTAACCGAGTCCCTGCTGATGAAGAAAATGCACGACGACACCCGAATCCTGGATGCCGCAACCCTGGCCCACCTCCAAGACTGGGTCGGCAAGACCGAGACGCTCAGCGATGAACTGGTGGCCGCGCCGGTGCGCGGCCTGGCGGCGACGCTTGACCGCGATGACGCGGCCCCGGTGGCCGGGACGACCTTGCTGCCACCGCTCTGGCATTGGCTGTACTTTCTGCCGCAGCATCGGCACGGGGAAATCGGCCCGGATGGGCACGCCAAGCGCGGCGGCTTTCTGCCACCGGTGCCGCTGCCCAGGCGCATGTGGGCGGGCGGACGTCTGCGCTGGTTGCCGCAAAACCCGCTGCGTGTGGGCGACGCGGTGCGTCGCGTGTCACGGATCGAGGCGGTCACGCACAAGCCGGGCCGTAGCGGGGACTTGTTATTCGTCCTGGTCCGGCACGAAGTTCATAACGACGCTGGACTTGCGTTGACCGAGGAGCACGACATCGTTTACCGGACGGCGGCGCAGCCCGGTGATCCGGCATCGCCGTCAACGGCGGCGCAGCGGGGTGCGCCCTGGCAGCGCGAAATTGTTCCCGACGATGTGTTGCTGTTCCGTTACTCGGCGCTGACCTTCAACGGTCACCGTATCCACTACGACCGTCGCTATGTGACCGAGGTTGAGCGCTATCCGGGCTTGATCGTGCACGGCCCGCTGATCGCCACCCTGTTGCTTGACCTGGTGCGGCGCAACGCGCCCCAGGCGTCGGTAACTGGCTTCGACTTCAAGGCTGTGCGACCGACCTTTGACTTGAACCCGTTTCGCCTCAATGGGCAGCCATCAGCAGATGGCAAGCTGGTGCAGCTGTGGGCACAGGACCACGAGGGGTGGCTTACGATGCAAGGCACCGCCGAACTCGCCTGAACGACGCCACGCGGCAACAAGGCATTCAGACCATGATCAAGACCACTCACGACCAGTACCAGGACATCCGCGACGCGGTGCGCTCCCTGTGCTCGGAGTTCCCTGACGAATACCACCGCAGGATCGACGCGCAGCGTGGCTATCCCGAGGCCTTTGTCGATGCATTGACGAAGGCTGGCTGGCTTGCCGCGCTGATTCCTCAGGAATACGGCGGCTCGGGCCTGGGCCTGGCGCAGGCCTCGGTGATCATGGAAGAGATCAACCGCAGCGGCGGCAACGCCGGCGCCTGCCACGGCCAGATGTACAACATGGGAACCCTGCTGCGCCACGGCTCGAAGGCGCAGAAGGA
>JAKANU010000177.1 GCA_021812315.1 Pseudomonadota bacterium | reverse complement strand
TCAGAGCGCGGGCGGTGTGCTGAAAATCTCGCATCAGTTTCCCGGTGGCAGTGCCAGTGAGGGGGACTTTCGCGACCGGCTTTGCCGACGCTTTGCCAGCGAAGTCGAAAGGCGCACTGCAGGTGCCCTCAAAGCATCGGTTTACCCGGGTTCTTCGCTGATGAAGACCAATGCGCAGTTTTCATCCATGCGCAAGGGCGCGCTGGATATGAGTCTGGTGCCCCTGTCGTATGCCGGTGGCGAAGTGGCCGAGACCAATATCGGTTTGATGCCGGCTTTGGTGCCGAGTTATGAGCAGGGGGCATTGTGGAAGACTGCTGACGTCGGAAAGATGCTCTCCAAGGTACTCGATGACAAGGGTGTGCTGATCGTCAGTTGGGTGTGGCAGGCTGGCGGAGTGGCCAGTCGGGCGCGTGCCCTGGTCGCTCCGGAAGACGCCAAGGGCCTGAAGGTGCGCGGTGGTAGCCGCGAGATGGACATGATGCTCAAGACTGCTGGGGCCTCGGTGATCAGTCTGCCGTCCAACGAAATCTACGCGGCCATGCAGACCGGCGCCATGGACGCTGCTATGACGTCAAGCACCAGCTTCATCTCATTCAAGCTAGAGGAGATTGCGAAACATCTGACGACGGGACGCAACAAGACCTACTGGTTCATGCTCGAGCCCCTGATGATTTCCAAAGAGGTATTCGGCAAGTTGCCGAAGGGGCAGCAAGAGGTGGTGATGGCCGTAGGAGCTGAATTGGAAACGTTTGGGCGCGATGCTGCTCGCGCCGACGACAAGGCCGTGGCGGACATTTATGCCAAAGCTGGCGCCAAAGTCTACGACATCGATGAGCCTACGCTGCGGAAGTGGCAACTGATTGCGCGTGAGACGGCGTGGAAGGATTTTGGTGAGAAAAGCGAATCCTGCGCTGCGCTGCTCAAGGCGGCGCAAAAGCTGACATGACTCATGGTTCGCAGGGCGCCTCCGACGTGCTTGGAGTCGACCCTGACACTCCGAAGTTGCTGCTACCGCTGGCTCTGGTCGTGATGCGCGTCAATCGGATGATGGTGGTGCTGGGCATGTTGGCGCTGCTTGCAGCGGCCTTGGTGCTCACCTACAGTGTGGTTTCGCGCTACGTCATGAAGTCGTCGACCGATTGGCAGGATGAGGCAGCAGTATTCAGTCTGGTCGGTGCCACGTTTCTATGCAGCGCCTTCGTTCAGGCCTTGCGCGGTCATGTGGGCATTGAAGCCATTGCCGGCCTGCTGCCCAGATCGATCAATCGTCTTCGCCTGCTCTTGGTTGATCTGCTAAGCGTGGCATTTTGCGGCTTCTTTGCGTGGAAGTCGTGGACTCTGTTCCACGAAGCGTGGGTCGAACATCACACGACGTCGTCGTCCTGGGCGCCGCCGCTTGCGATTCCGTATGGATTGATGGCCGCAGGCATGACACTTCTGAGTTTGCAAATCCTGATCCAAATCAGCGCGCGAGTCCATGGCCTGGCCCGCAAAGCTTCGGGAGAGGCATCGTGAGCATGCTCTCCCTCGGTCTACTGTTTGGCACGGTGACGCTGATCTTCATGTTCTCTGGCGCGCCAATTTCGTTCGCGCTTGGCGGTGTGGCGGTTCTTTTCATGGCTCTGTTCATGCCAGCGCAGGCACTCGATACGGTGACACAAAATGTCTATGAGGAAATGGCCAGCATCACGTTGCTGTCCATCCCCTTGTTCATTCTCAAGGGAGCAGCCATAGGCCGTTCGCGCGCCGGACAGGATTTGTACGCCGCCATGCATGTCTGGATGAGTCGAATCCCCGGGGGGCTGGGCATCGCCAACGTGTTTGCATGCGCGTTGTTTGCGGCGATGGCGGGCTCCAGTCCAGCCACCTGTTCGGCCATTGGCAGCGCCGGAATCCCGGAAATGCGCAAACGCGGCTATTCACCGGGGTTTGCCGCGGGCATCATCGCCGCCGGTGGCACCTTGGGAATCCTGCTGCCACCTTCCATCACCATGATTCTCTACGCGGTAGCCGCTGAGCAATCGCTCGGGCGCTTGTTCCTTGCCGGCATTTTCCCCGGGGTCCTGTTGGTAGGACTTTTTGCCGCTTACGCGATCCTGCGTTACCGCAAGGAACACCGACTGGCAGGCTTGGCATACCAGCACGACGGTACGAATTCTGCCCTGCTGGCCATGGAGACATTCAGCACACGGGAGAAGTTCGAGATGCTGCCTCGGGTGGTGCCCTTTGTTCTATTGCTGATTGGCGTGATGGTCGCCTTGTATGGCGGTTTTGCCACACCCTCGGAGACGGCCGGGCTGGGAGCGGTGCTGGCGCTGATTCTGATTGCCTCGATTTACGGCGTTTGGCGACCCAAGGATGTGGCACCCATCCTTGCTGCAACGCTTCGTGAGTCAACGATGCTGATGATGATTATTGGCATGTCGCTGCTGTTTTCGTATGTCATGAGCTTCCTGCATATCAGCCAGTCATCGGCCGAGTGGATCGTGAGTATGCAGTGGTCGAAATGGGTGCTGTTGGCCGCTGTGCTGCTGATGGTGATTGTCTTGGGATTCTTTCTGCCGCCGGTGAGCATCATCTTGATGACGGCGCCGATCATCCTGCCACCGTTGCGGGCTGCCGGCTTCGACCTGATCTGGTTCGGTGTGTTGATGACGATTGTGATGGAGGCCGGGTTGATCCATCCACCGGTGGGGTTGAACATTTTTGTCATCAAGAATATTGCTCCCGACATTACTTTGAGCGACATCATCTGGGGTGTCATGCCATTTGTGCTGCTGATGTTTATCGCGGTCTTGTTGATATGCATCTTTCCCGGTATTGCGACGTCCCTTCCGGACGCGGTCATGGGGCTGTCGGCGGTCAAGCCATGACGGGCAGGGTCCTGCTGGCAAACACTGCAGCGGTGGCGATGGTCACGCTGTCACATGTTGGCAAGCTCAACGCCATGTCCCGCGCCATGTGGTGTGAACTGCGTGGCGCTTTTGACAGCATACGAGGCAGCGCCGGGCTGCGTTGCGTGGTCGTCCGGGGAGAAGGTGGCAATTTCTGCGCCGGCGGTGACATTTCAGAGTATGCTGATTTTCGTTTTGAACCCGCGAGTCTGCGCCGGTTTCACGAAGACGAGGTCTGGGCAGCATTGCAGGCGATGCTCGAGTGCCCGCTGCCCGTCGTCGCCGCTATTGATGGCCAGTGCATGGGTGCCGGCGTTGAAATCGCCAGTTGCTGTGACATCCGCCTGGCCGGTATCTCTGCCAGATTTGGTGCGCCGATTGCCAGACTTGGCTTTCCCATGGCACCCAAGGAAGCCAGGCTGGTCGTGCGCGAGGCCGGCTGGTGCGTGGCACGACAGATGTTGCTGGAAGCTGCGATCTTCACGGCCCCCGATCTGCTGGCCAGGGGTTTCCTCAGTCGGGTTGTTGCCGACGATGAACTCCAGGCCCGGACGCAGGCCACTGTGGCACGGTTGAAGGAGCTCTCGCCCCAGGCAGCGCGTCTGAACAAGCAAACGCTTCGGGCGCTGGCCGCCGTGGCGAACGCCGACGCACGGCCTTGCACAATGGCTGGCTCACCTGTCCCCGACGGCGAGACGGATTACGCTTGGGCCGACAGTCCGGAGCATCGGGAGGGCATTGCTGCATTTCTCGAGAAGAGAACGCCCGTGTTCTAGGAAGGTGATCGATTTTCGACCTGAGACTGATATGCAAACAAGAGATCAAACCAGTTTGGGCAATGGCAATTTGTTTGCCGCCCTTCGCGCCGGCTTTCCGCAAGATCTTGACGAGATCGCCGTCGAAACCAACCAGGGACTACTCTACAGTTGGCGCGATATCGATCGTGCCAGCGCGATGCTGGCCAACCTGCTTGCGTCACTCGATTTGCCGACGCATTCGCGCATCGCGGTGCAAGTCGAGAAGTCGGTCGAGGCCATGGCACTTTATTTGGCCACTTTGCGCGCGGGGCTGGTCTTCCTGCCGCTGAACACCGCCTATCAGAGCGCAGAAATGTCCTACTTCATCGCCGACGCCGAGCCGGCCGTCGTGGTGTGTACGCCGGGCAACTTCGGCTGGGTCAGCCAACTAGCCTTTTCAGCCGGGACGCCATACGTTTTCACCCTCGGCGACGATCGCACTGGCTCATTGCTGGATCGCGCTGCGGCTTGCTCGGATCAGCAGCAGGCCGTGCCCAGGGATCCGGGCGATCTGGCTGCGATCCTGTACACCAGCGGCACCACCGGGCGCTCCAAAGGGGCAATGCTCAGTCATGGCAACCTTTTGAGCAACGCCAGAGTCCTGCATTCCTACTGGGGTTGGCGCAGGGGTGATGTCCTGATTCATGCCTTGCCCATATTTCATGTTCACGGCCTGTTCGTGGCACTTCATGGTGCCCTGCTCAATGGCAGCAGGATGATCTGGTGCGCCAGGTTTGATCCGGCGCTGGTGGTGCAAAAGTTGCCGCAGGCGAGCATCTTCATGGGTGTGCCGACGCTCTACGTTCGGTTACTGGAGCAGGAGGCGCTGACGCCCGAGGCGGCGCGGCACATGCGCTTGTTTGTGTCGGGCTCGGCACCGTTGCTTATCGAGACATTCAACGAATGGCAGAGACGGACCGGGCACACGATTCTGGAACGCTACGGTATGAGCGAGACAGTCATGCTAACTTCCAACCCCTGCGACCCATCGCTGGGGCCACGCCGCGGCGGGACCGTGGGCCTGCCACTGCCCGGCGTGAATTTGCGCGTTGTCAACGACCAGGGGCAAGCGTTGCCGTCGGGCGAGATCGGCGCTATCGAGGTCAAGGGACCCAATGTCTTCAAAGGCTACTGGCGCATGCCGCAGAAGACCGCCGAAGAGTTCAGCGCGGACGGCTATTTCCGGACCGGCGATGTTGGCCGTGTGGATGAGGAGGGCTATCTCACCATCGTGGGGCGCAGCAAGGATCTCATTATCAGCGGTGGCTACAACGTCTATCCAGCGGAGATCGAGGGCTACATCAACGAGTTGGAAGGTGTTGCCGAGAGCGCGGTGGTTGGCGTTGCCGATGCCGACTTCGGTGAAGTCGGAATTGCCGTCGTAGTGGCCAAAGCTCGGGCGCAGGTGGAACCCAGGACAGTGCTTGCCAGCTTGAAAGCGACGCTGGCAAACTTCAAGGTGCCCAAGCGCTGCGTCGTCGTCGATGCGCTTCCGCGCAACAGCATGGGGAAAGTGCAGAAAAACGTCCTGCGCGAGCGCTTTGGGGCCGCCCAGTTCGTCAGCCGCTATCAAGAACATAGCGGCTGACGCTTGTCTGACAGTCGCTGAAGGCTACTATCTCAATACAAGTACGGGAACGTGAGAGTGCGTCAGCACCTGTTGTGTTTCGCTGCCCAGCAGCAGTCGTTTGATGCCGCGACGGCCGTGCGAGGCCATGACGATCAGATCGCACTTGTGCTTTTTCGCGGCGGCGATGATCGCTTCGGCAACCAGATCGGACTTCATGGTGATGGCGCGCGCCTTGACTCCCTTGGAGGTGGCTGCCTTCTGCACGGCATCAACGACCGACTGTCCATCCAAGGCCCACTGCTTTTCGACCCGGCTGATCTCTTCGGCCTGCAAGGCCAGACCGCCTTCAAAGTAGCTTTGCGGGTATCGTGCAACAACTTTGAGTGCCACCAACTCGGCGCCGGTCAGCGCCGAGAGAGCGATGGCGCTCGAGACGGCCTTCTTGGACAATGTTGAGCCATCGGTGGCGACCAGAATTCGTTGGTACATAGGCTGCTCCAGTTGGGTGAAGAATCCGAGCTTACTCCGTCGTACCTCGATTGCCTTGATATGGGTCAGGTAAACTGACCCCATTGCCGCGCGCCATCCCCGTCTCAATGTCCAATGCAGGTCCTGCCGTCTTGGTTGCGGCTCCCAATTCGCCCTCGCAGGTACCCGATCATGGCGAGTCGAGTTCGTCCGTTGAACCCGACAGCGTGGAGGCCTTGCAACTGCTCGATGATCCGCTGGAGTGGAGCGCGTTCAGTGTCGCGAAGCCCGAGGGTGCCGACGTCTGGGAATCCCGACTGGTGATCGAGGGCATGCGCT
>JAKANU010000176.1 GCA_021812315.1 Pseudomonadota bacterium | reverse complement strand
CATGGAGGTGAAGCGCCAGCTTGATGTGCTCGACAGGCGCTTGGCGCAGAGCACTTATCTTGCGGGGGACGATTACACCATCGCCGATATGGCCGTCTGGCCTTGGTACGGTACGCTGGTCAAGGGGCAGCTCTATGAAGCCGGCGAATTCCTGCAGGTCCAGGCCTACACCAATGTTCTGCGCTGGACCGATCTGCTGGCGCAACGGCCCGCTGTGCAGCGTGGGCGCAAGGTTAACCGCGTCGTGGGCGAGCCGAGCAGCCAACTGCACGAGCGTCATGAAGCCAGCGATTTTGATACACGAACACAGGACAAATTGACTCAATCATGATCACCCTCTACGACTGCGCGACTGCCCCGAGCCCGCGTCGTGCACGCATTCTGCTGGCCGAAAAGGGCATCGCCCATGAATCTGTGCAGGTCGACCTGAGAAGCTCAGAACAATTGAGCGACGCGTTCCGAAAGATCAATCCGCTGTGCACGGTGCCCGCCATGTCCATTGAAGATGGGGTGGTGCTGACGGACAACGCGGCCATCACAGCCTATCTGGAGGCGCGCTACCCGGAGCCCCCCCTATTGGGCAGCACGCCCCAGGAAAAGGCGGAAATTGCCAGCTGGAACTGGCGCGTTGAATTTGAAGGCTTGTTGGCGGTGGCTGAGGCCCTGCGCAACAGCGCACCGGCCATGGCTAACCGGGCGCTGACCGGGCCGGTAAACTACCCGCAGATTCCTGAGCTCGCGCAGCGCGGCCTGGCGAGACTGCAGCAGTTCTTCGTCACGCTCAACGACAGGCTGGCCGACAGAAACTTCATCGCGACCGACCGATTCAGCGTGGCCGACATCACGGCCGTGGTGGCGGTTGACTTCGCCCGTGTTGTGAAGGTCAAGCCGGGCGAACAGCATCCGCACCTGCAGCGTTGGCGCGCTGCATTGGCGACTCGTCCGTCAATGTCGCTCTAGGGGCTGGCGCGGGAGGCTACCCTTTGGTCAGATCAGCAGCAGGGGGGCCTTCATGCCAGCAACAGATTTTTCCAAGGGTGTCGCCTTTATCGAGGATCGGTATGTGCCCATCGCCGAGGCGCGCATTCCGATAACCGATTGGGGTTTTCTGCGCTCCGACGCCACCTATGACGTGGTGACGGTGTGGGACGGTGCCTTCTTCCGCCTCGACGACCACCTGGAGCGCTTTATGCAAAGTTGCATGCGCTGGCGCCTTGATCCCGGTTTGACGCCAGAGCAGGTTGCTTCCGTCCTAACGAAGTGCGTGCGCCTGAGCGGTCTTCGAGCGGCGTACGTCGAGATGATTTGCACCAGGGGTCAGCCGCCGTGGGGTTCGCGCGATCCGCGCCAGGCAGTAAACCAGTTCTATGCCTTCGCAGTCCCCTATGTCTGGATCGCCAACGCCGAGCAGCGTGAAAGAGGGCTGCACCTCATGATCAGCGATGTACAGCGCATCCCTGCCGCCTCGGTGGACCCCACCGCCAAGAACTACCACTGGAACGATCTGACGATGGGTCTCTTGAATGCGCTCGACGCTGGCGCCGATAGCGTGCTTCTCGTTGATGCTGCGGGCAACGTGGTGGAAGGCCCCGGGTTCAATGTTTTCTGTTTCAATGAAGGCGCAATCGTGACCCCCAAGGAGGGAATGCTCGAAGGCATATCCCGGCGCACTGTGCTTGAGATTGCTCAGAGGCTGGGTCTGAAGATTGAAATTCGCGCCGTGCCTGCAAGGGAACTGCGCGGAGCCCAAGAGGTTTTCATATCCACATCTGGCGGTGGCGTGCTGCCGGTGACCATGGTTGACAACGCCGTGATTGGCGACGGAGAACCGGGTCCGATTACATGCCGACTGGTCCAGACGTACTGGGACTTGCACGCTGATCCGGCCTACAGCCTAGCGATTGATTACTCGGTTTGATGTGACCGGCTGATCTGCGCGAAGACAGCGTTACGTGGGGCATGCAGAGCTGACGGCCGATGGTTTGCGCTGTGGACCTGGATCGCAGCGATGGCGGGCATCCCGGCTGCCGAAGGCAACGCCCCTTTGCTGTCGGTCGGCCGTAGCGGCCAATAGCCGGTGTGGAGGAGGTAAATCGCAAACCGCTACTTCGGCAATGTGTCTCATGCGGGTACCCGGCGCTGAAGCCTGACCGACTGCTAACAATCGAAGCGGCTATTGACCAACTCAGGCCTACCGGGCGCCGCTTGATGATGTCCTGCGGGGCACTGGGCGGCAATCAGCGCTACGCGCGGTAGCCAAGCAGCCGTGCGGGGAGAAACAAGACAGCTTTGACCAGCGCAAGCGCCGCACCGACGCTGATGCCGATCAGCTTCAGCGGGATCGAGATCAGCCAGACGATGGGGCAGATCAGCAGTGCCAGCAGGGCTAACGGCCAGCACAGCACAAACAGGATGAGCCAGCCTACCAAGGAAAGCAGCGGGTTCATGCAATCAGGACCGGTGCACCACGATGCTGGCCGTGCCCAGCGTCACAACGGTCGGAGCCTGAGCGTTGCTTGCATTGCCTTCGTGAGCGACTGCATCAAATTTCAGGAGCATGGCGCCATTGATGGCAGCCGTCATCAGAACTGCGATCAAGAATCCGGTCAAGCGAGTTGTGCGATTTGTGTTCATTTGCTCTCTCCAATTTGAGGCCACTGCGGCCGGTTGAAGAGAATGTAGGTGCTGCGACTCTGCATGGCGCGGGCAATGCGACGGACTGCGTAAGGGTGAGATAGATCGCGGGAATTGCACGACAGGCGGGACGCCAACATTGGACCCGGAAGCCTACGCCTGCGGCATCAGCGCGAACGCCTCCGGTGCGGCAGAGCCTGTCGGCGATCCGGCTGTGGACGCGATGGTGCCGCACTGTCGGGTACGATTTGCCGATGACCAGCAGACCAGCAGGACTCAGAAGGGTCCGCGCCACGGGCGAGGTCTTATGATTGCCGCCAGATGAACCCCGAAGACCTGCAAAAACTCGTCACCATGGCCATGCCATTCGGAAAGCATAAGGGCAAGATGCTGGCGAGCCTGCCCGGAAACTACTTGGCGTGGTTTGCGCGAGAAGGCTTTCCCAAGGGCGAAATAGGTCGCCTGCTGGCCTTGATGCACGAAATAGACCACAACGGTCTGTCGGACCTTCTTAAGCCGTTGCGGCGGCACGGCTAGCATCCTTCCCACTCGGCATTCTGATTCCCATCCAAACAAATCAAACGAGGACAGCATGACACTTCACTCGCCAATCGAATACGACCAGGCATCGCCAATTGTCAAAGCCGTTTATGACGACATCATGGCGACGCGCAAGACAGATTGGGTGAACAATTTCTGGAAAGTGCTGGCCAATAACCCTGAGAACTTGCAGCGAATCTGGAGCAACATCAAGCAAGTGATGCGAAGCGGCGCGCTCGATCCGTTAACCAAGGAATTGATCTATGTGGCGGTTAGCATCACGAACAATTGCGGCTACTGCATTGCCTCCCATTCAGCAGGTGCGAGAGCCAAAGGCATGACCGATGAGCAATTTGGCGAACTGCTTGCGGTCATCGGTCTGGCTAACGAGACCAATCGCCTCGCGATCGGCTACGGCGTGCCGATCGATGATGCCTTCCTGGAAAAATGACTGGTACGGTTTATGGCGGGGCAGGTCACAGTCCAGAAGCAAAAAAAAGCCTATCACGATTTCTCGCAAGGGCTTCATTCACGGCGTATTTTGGCTCCTCGACCTGGGCTCGAACCAGGGACCTACGGATTAACAGAGGGTGAAAACCCTATACAAATCAACGACTTAGGCTCGTCTTCGCTCATTAGGCTTCGCCAGAACTCGTCAAGATTGTCACGTTTCGCGGCATCGCCCACTCAGCCAGATTGCTGTTCGCGCCACTCTGTGGCAGGCCCAGGCTATCGATTGCCTTTGGCTCGATTATGGGTAATGCAGAGCATTTGGCAGTTCTTGGCCGAACTTTCGCCACCCTTGCTCCATGCGGAAACGTGGTCGGCGTCCATTTCCTCGAACTTATAAATTCTGCTCTCGTTCGCGCCGTGCCCAATCGCGCAGAGCGGACAGTTGGACTTGCCCTTGCCTTCTGCCGCTTGCTTTTGCTTAGCGTACGCGACCCGTTTTACTTGAGTATCGAACACCCGAACGTTCAACAACTTCGTATCGACCGAGCCGCCTAATAGAAACTCGCAAATGCCCTTGCGGTTCTCCACGTAGTCACCGGCGGCAAGCCTTTTTACTTCGTCTGACATCTTCTTCGGATCGTAGGATTTGTTGTGATGCTCCGCGTACAGCCTGCCCCATTCCAAGCCTCGCATTTCTGGAAGAACGTCGACAAATACGGTTGAAACCCAGTCAATCACGCTGTTGAAGTATTGCTTCAATTCATTGATGTTGTGGTCGTTGCGATGAGTGCTCATGTAGCCGCCGATATCGCCTTTGTTCACCCAGTCCAGCGCCCGCTCCAAGAAGTCTTGCCGGTTTGCGCTGCCCTTGATGTACGTGCTCCATTTCTGGATATTCGCATTCTGGCTGTTGCTGAACTCGGCCTTGGCAAGCGTCACGAACGGCCCAGAGTAGATGGCGTTCAAGAGCTCTTGCGAGTTGAGCGGCACGCCTGCGATGTTGATCGTCTCAAACCACTGTTTGATCTCGCTTTCCGTACCCTCGCACTCGTAGATCAGCAATTTCGAGTTCCGAATCTTGGCTTGTTGGTCGGCAGGCAGGCTGTCGAAGTTCTTCGGATTGCCCTTATCCATGATCGCGAACTTGTTCGTAACGAACCGTCCGATACTGGTGATGCGCTGCTGGCCGTCCAGCACCTCGAACTTGTTTTCCGCGACTTTGTTGAAGTAGATCAGCCCGAGCGGATACCCTTTCAGCAGAGACTGAATGACGTCTTCCTCTCTCTTTCCTTCATATATATAGTTTCGTTGGTATTCCGGCTGGATGGTGAGCTTCCCGCCCAGCCCGAACAGCCCTTTGCCCTCCAATTGGTTGTAAACAAACCCATTGCAGATGTCGGCGACGGTGATGTCGGTTCTAAGCGCGGTCTTCACTTTTTGGTCCTTTTTGCTGGCCTGGCGCGGCGGCGATGGCGGATGATGAGGCGAGCGTAAATCAGCTTGTATTTATCGCCAACTCGGATAACTCCTCGACGATTGAGGTCGCCAAAATTCGCTGCGTCTGCCTGCGAATATGTCTTCGTTTTGACGCCGGAGTTATTGTCGCGGTCGGTAATTCCCAAAATCTCGAACTGGTCAGGGTTGTACCTGTCAAGGAACGTGATCGGGACGCCCATGGCGCCTTCGTGGTCGCTTGGGATCGCGTCGGTGAAGGGTACCTCGATGGCATCGTAGTTGTCGTACTTGTCGTACGCTGGCTTACCCTTTATCTCCTTGTGCTTGCTGAACCGCAGGTTGTCCTCCATGGTCATGAGGGGTAGCATTTGGTGGCGTCGCCCATGGTCCACGTTTGTGAACCAGCGGACGCCCTTGACGCGGATGTACTTGACGCCATTTTCGTCGACGCGCGAACCCGCCGCGTTCAGCGGATAGTGGTCCGGAACGCGGAACTCGCGGTCGCCACTGTGAATGGTGACGCCCATCCATAGCTTGTCGGCCTTGATGAGTGGAAAGACCTCCTTGTAGGTGATCGCCTGGACGTTACCGATGATCAGGAACTTCTTCCCATGCTCCACGAGCTTGGCGACGTATACGCGGAAGAGCGAGAAGGGTGGGTTTGTGACGACGATGTCCGCCTGCTTGAGCAACTCGACGCACTCGGCGCTGCGGAAGTCGCCGCCTCCCGCGAGGGGTGTGCGGGTGTGGGGGTTCTGCTCCAGGAAGAGCTTGACATCTTCGATGCCAGTTGCGCCGTCTCCGTTGATATCCCTCACTTCCCCGATCTCGACGGCGATCGCCTTTGGCTTTTGGCGCTTGCCATTGCCCTCGTCGTACTCACCGAACGTAAGTTGTGCGCCGGCGATGGGGGAGCCGTCGTAGCTGGTGGTGATAAGTTTTTTCAACCCGAGCTTGTTGAAGTTGGCGGCGAAGTACTTGAAGAAGTTGAAGTTGCCCCCATCCCACGGACGGGTATTGGCTTGATTCTCAAGCGGATGA
>JAKANU010000175.1 GCA_021812315.1 Pseudomonadota bacterium | reverse complement strand
TGTGCTCCTTGCGTTGGAGGAAGTGGAGCGAGAAGAGCTCGTTGAGATGGCGGCGGTCGAGCTGAATGGGCGTGGTCCAGTCGAAGTGCTCGAGGGTGACCTGCTCTTCGAAGCCGGCGGCGAGGACTTGGAATTCTTCGTCAAGGAAATCCAGAGCTACGGCTACAACCTGGGCACGATGTACCTGCCGCACGATGCCGAGCACAAGCGGCTTGGCGAAAATCCCGACACAAACCGCAGCATTCGCCAGATGCTGGAAAACCTCATGCCCGGCGTGCGGTTCGAGACGGTGCCGCGGGTGACGCGCATCAATGCTGGCATCCTGGCCACGCGCAACGTGTTCGCCTCATGCTGGTTCGACGCAACCCACTGCAAGCAAGGCCTGACACGGCTGGCCAACTACCGCAAGAAGTGGAATCGCATCACCGGCAACTGGTCGGATGAACCGATGCATGATGCCAATTCGCACGGGGCCGACAGTTTTAGGCAATTCGGCCAGGTGGCTGATGCCGGCGAAACCTTCAATCATGGCGCGCAAAGCCAGTTCGGACGCAACGCGAGTTGGCGCCGCAATCGAGGATCACCCATGGCGGTGTAGTTCCGTACCAGTGCTGCCAGACTTCCCGGAATTCAACCGGGAGTCGCCATGGGTTTATCCATCGAATTGAGCCAGGCGTTCGAGTCGCACACGTTTGGCTCGATCACCGTCATCTACACCTGGGTCAACGATGAGCGCGCCATGGTGCTGCTGCCGACCTACCGCAAGGGTGCGCCATGGTTCATCGTGTGCGATTCGCAGGCGTGGCGCTACGACGACGAACGCTACCTGGTGAAGATGGCGCGCAAGGCCTGCGAAGTCATGGGCGATGAGCCAAGCGCCAACAATGCCATCAAGATCGCCAAGATTATCCACGATGGACTGGAAAACCTGATCCGCATGCCCAGCGCGCCGACCAAGGAACTCATCAAGGGTTCGTTCGGCCGCATGCAAGGCCGCGCCGATGGCAAGGTGTTCGCCGAAGAAGATATTCGCCTGGAAAAGGTAGGGCCGACCTATGGCTAATTACACCGAAGCCTATGCCAATGGCGGCGGCGCAAGCGCGGACTACACGCTTGGATTCGCGCCGCCGGCCAACGACAACTCGCTGGGCGACTCCAAAGCCAGCCCGCTCGACAATGAGCAGTCGCGCACCGAACTCAACATCCTGCTGAACTGGTTCTACTGGGAAAAGGAGATGCAGGCCGTCAACCGCATGGAAATGGCGATGGACGCCGATTTCTACGACGGCATGCAGTGGCTGGCCGACGACGCGCAAACGCTGCGCAGCCGCGGGCAGATGCCGCTGGTCTACAACGAAATCGCGCCGGTCGTGGACTGGCTCATCGGCACGCAGCGCCGCGCATCGGTCGATTGGGATGTGCTGCCGCGCAATGAGCAGGACGTTCAGGCCGCCGACATCAAGACCAAGGTGCTGAAATACGTCTCGGACATCAACAAGATCGATTTCGCCCGCTCGCGTGCTTTCGCCGATGCCATCAAGGTCGGCGTGGGATGGATCGATGATGGCGTGCGCGATGATCCGACCAAGGACATCCTGTACTCGCGCTACGAGGACTGGCGCAACGTGCTGTGGGATTCGCGCTCCAATGAGCTGGACCTGAGCGATGCGCGCTACGTGTTCCGCTGGCGCTGGGTTGATCTGGATGTCGCCTTGGCGATGTTCCCGGACCGCGAAGATGCCATCCGCGAAGCCGCGTATGCCGCGCCGCGCATGTCGATGGGCTCGGACGAGTATGAGGACACGACCGATGGCCTGCAAACCGGGCAACTGATGACCACCACATCCAGCCTGGACGAGCGTGCCGGCGTGATTTTCGCCGCCGGCAGCGCGCCGATGGGCACGACGCGGCGCCAGCGTGTGCGCCTGATCGAGTGCCAATACATGAAGGCCGTCAAGACGCAGATCGTCAAGGGTGGACCGTTTCATGGCGCGTTCTACCACCCGTCCGACACCACCCTGACCGATGCCGTCAACGCAAGTGGCGCCACCATCATCGACAAGGTGATGATGCGCATGCACGTCGCCGTGATGACCGAGAACCGCATGCTGGGTTATGGCCCGAGCCGGTTTCGGCACAACCGCTTCGGACTGACTCCCGTGTGGTGCTACCGGCGCGGGCGCGATCATTTGCCCTATGGCATGGTGCGCCGTCTGCGCGACATCCAGGAAGACATGAACAAGCGCGCCAGCAAAGCGCTGTTCCTGCTCAACACGAACCAGATCATCGCCGAGAAAGGCGCGGTCGATGACCTGAACATGCTGCGCGATGAGGCCGACCGCCCGGACGGCATGATCATCACGAACAGCGGCAAGCAGGTCACGATCCGGCGCGACACCGACGCCGCCAGCGGCCAGATCAACATGATGACCCTGGCCGCGCAGGCGATCCAGCGGCACAGCGGCGTGAGCGACGAGAACCTGGGCCGGCAAACCAACGCCAACAGCGGTGTGGCGATCCAGGCGCGGCAGATGGCTGGGTCGGTCGTGACCACCGAACCGTTCGACAACCTGCGCCTGGCCATTCAGGTGCAGGGCGAGAAAATCCTGAGCGAGATCGAGCAGTTCTACACCGAAGCCAAGGTCGTGCGCCTGACAGGCACCACGGGCGGCATCGAATGGACCAAGGTCAATCAGCCGGAAGTGCAGACAGACGGCTCCATCCGCTACATCAACGACATCACGGCGTCCCAAGCTGATTTCGTGGTGAGCGAGCAGGACTATGCCGGGACGATTCGCCAGGTGATGTTCTCGACCCTCAGCGAAATGGCGACGCGGCTGCCGCCCGAGATTGCGCTGCGCATCCTCACCATGGCCATCAGCTATTCCGACCTGCCGAACAAGGATGACATGGTGAAGGAAATCCGGCAGATGACCGGAGCGCCTGACCCGAGCGCGCAGTTCACGCCACAGGAACAGCAACAGCAGGCGCAAGCCCAGCAGGCGCAGCAGGCCCAGCAGGCGCAGGCCATGCAGATGCAGCAGCAGGCTGCCGTGCTGGCGCTGCAGGAGCAGACCGCCAAGGTGCGCGAGGTCAACGCCAAGGCGGCGCAGCTCGAGGCGCAAGTTCAAACCGCGAACGGCGGCGCCGGCAACACGCAGGCGTTCCAGGACCAGATCATGCAGATCAAGGCCCAGGCGTCGCAGCAGATCGAAATCCTGCAGCAAAAGCTGGCGCAAGCGTCCAGCGATGCCAACATCAAGACGGCGCAGATTGCCAGCGACGCCAACACCAAGCTGGAAATCGCCAAGATTCAGGCCGATGCGCAGATTCGTGTGGCGGAAATCACACGCGCCAGCGATGCCGGGCTGGCCGCCATGGCGCAACGCATCAAGGTGCTCGAAGCGTCCGTGACAGGCAACGGCAACGTGCCGCCCGCCGACCTGGTGCAGCCCGCAAGCGCAACACCGAATCCGGCTCCCGTACCAGTGCAAGGCACAGTAGCACCTGAACCACAGATTCAAACGCCATCCCAAGGAGCCTGACATGGCCAAGCGCAAACTGAATTCAGCCGCATCGAATGCAACGCCATCGGCGTCCGACGATTGGGAGACGAACAGCGATCTGCAGACGCTGATGGAGGCGCACAAGATTCACAGCGACCCCAAGCGCCATGCCAAAGCCAAAGCGCTGGCGAAGGCGAAGATGATGAGCATGGCGCGCGTGGCCACGGCGCCGACCGTGCCCACCAGTCCAGCCGGCGTGCAAAACGGCACGGGTGTCGCCAGCGACATGCCGCCCTACGCCGAGTGACGGCAGTTTTTCTTTCACCACCACCAACCGGAGAAGCGCATGAGTGCTGACCAAGCTGTCGATATGTCCACCCTCACGCCCGAGGAACAGGCCGTATTGACCGAAGACGAGTTTTCCCCTGAAGAACTGGCGGCGATGCAGGCTGTCGTCGATGGCAAGGATGGCACCGGCATCGACGATGATGACGCAGCCGGTTCAGCCGCGGCAATACCCGAAGCGACCGAACCGGCTGCCGAAGTCACGCCTGCTGCTGCGGAGGCACCGGCTGCGACGCCTGCCGCAACGCCCGCTGCCGCCACGCCTGTCACGCCTGCAGCGACACCCGCCACGGAACCCAAGGCCGAGCTGCCCAAGGATTTCGCGCCGCAGTATGTTGCGAACCTGCCGGCCGACTTTGCCCAGCGCGAAGCCGCCATCAAAACCAAGTCGGTTGAACTGGCCGAGAAGTTCAGGGCCGGCGAACTGGAGTTTGACGCCTACCGCGCCGAGGCCGAAGCCTTGACCGCCGAGCGCGACAGCTTGCTGCTGGCGCGTGCCAAGGCTGAAATCTCCACCGAGATGCGTGCGCAGACCACAGAGCAGCAGTGGGCGCATACCGTGCAAGCGTTCAAGGCCACGGTCAAGAACACGTCGGGCATCGACTACGACACGGATGCCGCGCGCGGAACGGACTTGGACACGGTGGTGCGCGCCTTGGCCAGCAATCCGGCGAACGGGCAGCGCTCGATGGACTGGTTCCTGAACGAAGCGCACCGCGTTGTTTCGGCCATGCATGGCGATCCCGCGCCGGCCAAACTTGCCGCCGCAGCCAAACCTGCGGCATCCAGAGTGCCGCCGCTGGCCGAACAGCCCAAAACGCTGGCCCAGGTGCCGGGCGGTGCAGGGCCTGGCGATGTTGGCAGCGCGTTCGCCAACATCGACGGCCTCGAAGGCGATGCGCTCGAAGCCGCGATTGCGCGGATGACCGACGCGCAGCGCGAGCAATACCTGGCTGGCGTCTGATGGACGGGATGGATATGGGGACCAAGATCGTCGATGTGGGAACTGGCGACTCGCTGGTGCTCACCGGCCCCGCATCCATCACCGTCCTGGCGAAAAGCGGACGTGCTGCCCGCCTGCAAGTCACGGCAAGAAAAGAGGTGCAGATCACGCGCGTCGAGTCTTGCCAGTCCCGTACCAGTGCAACCATACTGACACCATCAGCTAAAACCTGATTCTTTCGCAGTGAGCGCAGGAGTGCTCCAGAAGCCAACAACTTCCTAGGAGTAATTTCATGGCTCGCACGATCATCGGCGTAAATGACCCCAAAGCCGTCAAGCGGTGGTCGGGTGCTCTGGCTCTCGACATGAGCCAGAAGTCGTACTTCAATCAGCGCTTCATGGGCCGTGGCCCGACCGCGCAGACCCCGATCCAAATCCTGACCGACCTGGACAGCGATGCCGGCGAAAGCATCAGCTACGACCTGCTGGCCGAGCTGAAGATGGCGCCGGTCGAGGGTGAAGACATCCTCGAAGGCAAGGAAGAACAGCAACGGTTCTACACCGATGTGGTGTTCATCGATCAGGCGCGCTGTGGTGTGAACACCGGCGGCGCGATGACCCGCAAGCGCACGCTGCATGACCTGCGTGCGCGCGCCAAGATGCAGCAGTCGAGCTGGTGGGCTCGCCTGATGGATGAAATCTGCTTCATCTACCTCTCGGGCGCCCGAGGCATCAACCCCAACTACATCCTGCCGCTGGGCTACACCGGCCGGGCCGACAACGCGCTGACGCCGCCTGACCAGTATCACCAGCTCTATGGTGGCACCGGCACGGCGTTCAACAACATCGATCCGACCGCTGACCTGATGGACCTGCGCATCATCGACCGTGCCAAGTCCTTGGCCGACAGCCAGGGTGGCGGCGCGACCAACATCCCCGTGCTGCAGCCGGTGATGTTCAACGGCAACGAAACCTTCGTGCTGGTGATGCACACCTGGCAGGAAGATGCGCTGCGCGGCGGCACGGCGGCCGGCCAGTATCTCGACATCCAGAAGGCTGCTGCGGCCGCCCAAGGCGCGAACAACCCGATCTTCAAGAATTCCCTGGGCATGTATCGCGGCGTCGTCCTGCACAGCCACCGCAACGTGGTGACGTTCAACAACGCTGGCGTTGCAGGCAACGTCAACGCCGCCCGTGCGCTGTTCATGGGCGCGCAAGCCGCCGTGATGGCCTTCGGCTCGCCGGGCAACAACCTGCGCTTCGACTGGCACGAGGAAACCCGTGACAACGGCGACAAGGTGGTCATCACCACGTCCAGCATCTTCGGCGTCAAG
>JAKANU010000174.1 GCA_021812315.1 Pseudomonadota bacterium | reverse complement strand
TTCAGCGCCAACACCGCGGATGTCGCCCTGCTCAGCGGCGCCCAGGACCGCCTGAGTATCCTGATGCAGCTCGCGGCCATGATCGGCGGCGAGCCCGCGCGCTTTTCGAGAGCAAGCACGATCACCATCCAGACCATCGGGCCACGCGACGCCGACACCTGGCTGTTTACCGTGGAAGACGGACAGACGCTGACGCTGCCGGGGGGTGACCTGGTGACCCTCAAGATCGTACGCAACCCGCGCGAACAATTCGATCAGAAAGTCGAGCTTTGGCTGGCGCCGGCGCTGGGCTATTTGCCAGCCCGGATCCGCATCACCGAACCCAATGGCGACTACGTCGACCAGCAATGGACATCGACTGAACCACCGGGCTGACCGGCAAGGGGCAAGTCCCCGCCCTTGAAATGGGGCGGCACGCCGCCAACTGACAAATCAGGACCAATCGGGGATAATGAAGCATGCACACGCTCTATGATTCTGACACCTACTCGGTCACGCACATGCTGGCCAACGCCGTGGCCAGCGACGTGATTGGCGAGGAAAACGGCACCCAGTTCCAGCAGGTTTTGCTGGTCCCGGCCTTGGCGCGCCACGGCTTCGAAATCGTTGACAAGCGCGCAGGCAAGGAGGTCTACCTCGACGGCTGCTGGGCCGAGCTGTTCCAGAGGCATATTTCAGCGTGGCAGGAAAAGACGCCGACCCAGGAAGAAGTTGAAGACACGCTGGAACAGTACGCCGAACTGGCACAGAACCCGGTGCTCGTGCATTAGGGTTGAGCGGCGGCACATCGCACGCTTTCAGTCGGTGCCCGGGTACTGGCTGTACTGCGCGCGACGCTTTTGCAGAAATGCCTGGATGCTTTCCTGGGCATCGGGCGCCATGGCGGCACCCGCCATCAATTCGCAGGACAGCGTGTACGCCTGATCCTGCGGCAATCCCACCTGCTGATAAAAACCCTGCTTGCCCCAAGCCTTGGACAATGCGCTGCCGCGAGTGGCACGCCCGATCAGGTCCAGCGTCGCGGCTTCGAGTTGCTCGGCGGGTACCACCTGGTTGATCAACCCCCAGTCCAGGGCAGTCGCTGCATCGATGGCGTCGCCTGTCAGTGCCATCTCAAGTGCACGCTTGCGCCCGATATTGCGGGCAATCGCCACCAGCGGTGTGTGACAGAAAAGTCCGGCCTTGCCACCGGGCAACGCAAAAGACGCCGTATCGGCGGCCACAGCCAAATCGCAACTGGCCACCAACTGGCATCCCGCCGCCGTGGCCAGCGCGTGCACCCGTGCCACCACCGGTTGCGGCATGGTCTGAATCGCGTTCATCATCTCGGTGCACACGGCAAACAACTCGCGCGCCTGCTCCAGCGTGGCGCCAGCCATATCGGCAAAATTGTGCCCGGCACTGAACACCGGCCCGCGAGCAGCGAGGATGACGCCGTGGACGCGCGACCGCCCGACCGCTTGCAGCGCCCGGGTCAGCTCCTGCATGACGGGCAGCGCCAGTGCATTGCGCTTGTCCGGGCGATTCAGCGTGATGGTGGTGATCGGGCCGTCGCTTGAGAGCAGCAAATGTTCGTAGTTCATGGCCGCATTGTGGCCTGATGCCAGGTCCTAGGCAAGCCATTGGCCGATCATCAGCTCGCCCATGCGAACGCTGCCGCCTGGCAGCCACAGCGGGTTGAATTTGAGTTGCCCCTTCGGCAACAAAATCAGCACCGTCGAGCCTAGCAGAAAGCGGCCCATCTCGTCCCCTTGAGCCAGGGCAACGCTATCTTTTTCATAGCCGTACTCGCATATCTGGCCCGTGCGCTGGGCATTGACTACCCCATGCCAGACGGTTGCCATGCTGCCCACGATGGTTGCCCCGACCAGCACCAGGGCGCAGGGCCCGTGACTCGTTTGGAAGACACAGACGACGCGCTCGTTGCGGGCAAACAGGCCGGGTACACCGCGCGCCGTGGCGGGGTTGACCGAAAACAGGCTCCCGGGCACGTGAATCATGCGGCGCAATTGGCCGGCGCAAGGCATGTGGATGCGGTGATAGTCGCGCGGGCTCAGGTACAAGGTGGCGAAGTGCCCGTCGTCAAACTGCGCCGCCAGCGTTGCGTCGCCACCGAGCAATGCGGTGGTGCTGAAGTGGTGGCCCTTGGCCTGAAAAATCTGCTCGCCCTGGATGCGTCCGAACTGACTGATGCTGCCGTCGACCGGGCAAATCAAGTCCGCCTGCGCTAGAGAGCGGGCACCGCCCTTGAGCGCCCGGGTAAAGAAGTCATTGAAACTGGCGTAGCTAGCCGGGTCGGACTGGGCAGCCTCGTCCATATTGACGCGGTAGCGACGCACAAACCAACGGATCAGCGTGGTACTGAATCTGCTGTCGCGAGCACTCGCCACGCGGCCCGCCAGCGCGGTCAGCGCCTGCTTGGGAATCAGGTACTGCGCCAGCACGGCAAGGCGCTCAGTCATGACGGGCCGGCAAAGTTGACCATGCACAGAATTGTACGCATCACCCAAGTCAGTGGACCGTGTGAGAATGCGCTTCACACGCCCGTGTACCGATCCTCGGAGCCTGCTTTCATGAATCCACCCGCCTACAGCGCCCTGTGCGCCACCTTCACGCGACTGTACCGTTACCAGCATCTGGGTGCCATGGTCGGCTGGGACCAGGCCACCATGATGCCCCCAGGTGGCAATACCGCGCGCGGCGCAGCGCTGGCTGAACTCGACGTACTGGTACATCGCACGCTGACCGACCCGATGCTTGCCACCTTGCTGCAGGTCGCTGACGACGAAGCGCTTGACGACACGCAGCGTGCGTGCCTGCGCGAAATGCGCCGCGACTGGGTGCAAGCCAGTGCCTTGCCAGCGCGCCTGGTTGAGGCCAAGAGCCTGGCAGGTTCGCGCTGCGAACACGCCTGGCGCACGCAACGCCCGCAAAACGACTGGCAGGGGTTTCTCGCCAATTTCCATGACGTCGTCAAATACGCGCGAGAAGAAGCGCGCGCTCTGTCGCAAACCAGCGGGCTGCCTCCCTACGACGCCCTGCTCGACAAGTACGAGCCCGGCACCGGCAGTGCCACGCTTGATGTCATGTTCGGCGATCTCAAGACCTGGCTGCCTGGCTTGATCCGCAAGGTGCGCGAGAAACAGACCGAGGAGCCGCTGGTGCTGGCCGGTGGTCCGTTTTCGATTGAGAGCCAGCGCGCGCTTGGTGTCGCGATCATGGAGCTGTTGGGTTTTGACTTTTCGGCCGGTCGGTTGGACGTCTCGACGCACCCGTTTTGCGGCGGCGTGGCCGAGGATGTGCGCGTCACCACACGTTATAGCGAAAACGACTTTTTGCGCTCGTTGATGAGCATCATTCATGAAACCGGCCATGCGCGCTATGAGCAGGGCCTGCCACGCGAAACCCTGCACCTGCCGCTGGGACGCGCCCGCTCGATGGGCATCCACGAGAGTCAAAGCCTGTCCTTCGAGATGCAGATCGCGCGCAGCCCGGCGTTTCTGGCCTTGATCGCCCCAACCCTGCGCAAGCATTTGGGTGCGCAGGAAGCATTTGAACCGGAGCATCTGGCGCGCCTGTGCACGCGCGTGCGCCCCGGCCTGATCCGGGTCGAATCCGACGAGTTGACCTATCCGGCGCACATCATGTTGCGCTTCGAGATTGAACGCGCGCTGATCGACGGCGACATCGACGCAGCTGACATCCCGGCGCTGTGGGACGAAAAAATGATGGCTTACCTCGGTCTGGATACGTGTGGCAATTTTCAGGATGGCTGCCTGCAGGACATTCACTGGCCCACCGGCACCTTCGGCTATTTCCCGAGTTATACCCTGGGAGCCATGTACGCTGCGCAATACTTTGCCTGCATTCGCCGGGCCCATCCAGGCTTGGACGCAGGCCTGGCAGCGGGCGATTTGTCGCCGATCTTCGACTGGCTCAACGAGAACATCTGGCGCCAGGCAAGTCGTTGGGAAACTGTTCAGTTGCTACAACGCGCCACCGGTGAAGTGCTCAACCCAGGCCATTTCCGGCGCCACTTGCAAACTCGCTACCTATAGTCTGGTTCGATGACGGGTCGATCAAGCTGGCGTCGGCAACTCGCGCACCTTGCGCAGCACCGGATGGCGCCAGGCCCATAGCGCGAGTGCGAGCGAACCGACCCCGCCCAGGCCCAGCGCCCAGCGCAACCCGAGGTGCTCACCCAGATAGCCGCCAAGCAGCGCACCCGGACCAGCCGGTATCAGGATCAACCAGCGCATGGAACTGGTCATGCGTCCGAGCAGGCGCTCGGGTGTCACTGCCTGGCGCAGCGCCAGAAAGTTGATGAAGATCAGCACCGCGCCAGCACTAAAGCACAACAGCATGACGACAAACGAGGCCACCCCCGCGGCACCCAAGGGCGCAAGCGCGAGTTGCAGCCAACCCACGCCACAAACGGCAAAGCCCAGGATCAGACACGGGCCAGGTCCGATGCGCCGCGAGATGCGATTGCCCAGCGTGCTGGCCACCACGGTGCCCAGGCCCAGACCCACGTAACACAAGCCGACCTGGCGCGCGTTCAGGCCCAGAGTGCGCGTGGCGAACAGAATCTGCACCACCATGGCACATTGATGGCAGGCCTGCCAGAGCCCCACCGCCGTGGCCATCGACAACAGCAGACGCTGCTTCACGACGAAGTGCAATCCGGCTTTGAGGTCGCGCCAAAAATGCGTCGGCCCGCCGGAGACGCGGTTCTCAACCACGCGCAAACCACGCAGGATGGCCACACTCACCAACAGCAAGACCGCATCGGCCAACAGTGCCAGCGGCGCCCCCACGAGTTTGATCAGGGCACCGGCCACACCCGGTCCCGCCACCTCGGCTCCCGAGGACGCCAGCGCGTTCTTCGCGTGTGCCTCAACCAGACGCTCGCGCGGCACCACCTGCGTGAGGACAATCTGCGCTGCGCTGCCCGCCGTCACAAACACGCAGCCGATGGTAAAGGCCACCCCGTACAGAAAGTTCATGCTCAGGGCGTCGAAATACCAGACCAGCGGAACGCTGGCAAGCACCAGCGCCACCAGTCCCTCGCCAACCACGTACACCGGCAGTTTGCGTACGCGGTCGAGCCAGACACCGGCAGGCAGGGAAAGCAGGACAAAGGGCGCCAGTTCCATGGCCGTGAGCACCCCCATCTGCGACGGTGTTGCCGACAGCCATACAGCCGCGGTCAGCGGCAAGGCGAGCATCGTCACCTGCCCCCCGAAGGAACTGATCAGGATCGATGTCCACAAGCGCCGATAGGTGGCGTTGCGCAACAGATCGTCGGGTGCCAGCACGGGCCATGCCGGCCTCAGGGCCAACCAAAACTGACGAGCAATACGATGGACTTGAGCAGGCATGGAGTCGGAATTGCAATGGTTGGCTGCGCTGTGCGCATCGGTTGCGGGGGTCCGATTCTAGCCAGCCGACGGCAAGTGTGCAGATCTTGGTATAAGTGCCAAAATGGTGGCATGACAACAGCACAACAATCCGAAGCGCTGCAAAGAACGCAGCGGCAGCAACAGGTGGTGAGCGCCTTGGCGGCGCATTTACCCGCGCACTGCCTGCTATGGCAGACCGAGGACACCAGCCCTTTTGAATGCGATGGGCTGACCGCCTACCGGCAGCGCCCGTTGGTGGTCGCCTTGCCGGAGACGCCAGAACAGGTGCAGGCCGTGCTGCGCGCCTGCTACGCGCTGGATGTTCCAGTGGTGGCACGTGGTGCTGGCACTGGCCTGTCCGGTGGCGCGATGCCACACGCCATGGGAGTGACCCTGTCGCTGGCCAGGTTCAACAAGATTCTGCGCCTTGACCTGGCCAGCCGCACGGCCCGGGTGCAATGCGGCGTGCGCAATCTGGCCATCAGCGAAGCCGCAGCGGCGCATGGTCTGTATTACGCACCCGACCCGTCGAGCCAGATCGCCTGCACCATCGGTGGCAACGTGGCCGAGAACGCTGGTGGCGTACACTGCCTGAAGTACGGGCTGACCCTGCACAACGTTCTCCAGGTCAGCGGCTTCACCATGCAGGGCGAGCCCATCGATTTCGGTTCGCAGGCACTGGATGCGCCGGGCTTTGACTGCCTGAGCGTCGTCGTTGGCTCCGAGGGCATGCTCGCCAAGATCGG
>JAKANU010000173.1 GCA_021812315.1 Pseudomonadota bacterium | reverse complement strand
AGGGTGTCGGGGTGTTGCGATAGGGGGTTCATGGCGCCTGGATGGATGGGTCTTGGTTGATTCTATCGAGGCCGTACAGGTCCTTGAAGCACGTCGCCACGCTGATCGGAACGCTACTGAAATTAGAGCATGATGTGCTTATTGCTAAACGATCTCCGCTGCATATTGCGAATCGGTTACAGTCTCGAAAAGACCCCTGAACAGAGCCAAGCATGCCAAAATTCGCTGCCAATTTGTCCATGCTCTACCCGGAGCTTGACTTTCTCGACCGTTTCGGGGCTGCCGCCCGCGATGGCTTCAAGGCGGTCGAGTATCTGTTCCCGTATGCCTTTGATGCGCGTGAGATCGTCGCTCGCCTCACGACCCACGGCCTGCAACAGGTTTTGTTCAATGCTCCCCCCGGTGACTGGGACGCCGGTGAACGCGGCCTGACCTGTCTGCCGGCCCGGCAATCAGAGTTTTGCGACGGCGTTAACCGAGCTCTGGACTATGCCGCGGCGCTGGCTTGCCCGCGCATTCACCTGATGGCAGGACGGGTGCCCGCAGACAGTGAGCGCGAGCCGCTTGAGCGAGCCTATGTTGAAAATCTGCGCTGGGCAGCGCAGCGTGCCGCTGCCCAGGGAATTGACGTCCTGATCGAGCCGATCAACCAGCGAGACATTCCGGGCTATTTCCTCAACCACCAACAGCAGGCGCATGGCGTTGTTTCGGAAGTGGCGATGGCCAACTTGAAGATCCAGATGGACCTGTATCACTGTCAGGTTGTCGAAGGCGATGTGGCCATGAAACTGCGCCAGTACCTGCCCGCGGGGCATGTCGGCCATATCCAGATTGCCGGCGTGCCCCAGCGCCATGAGCCGGACGTCGGCGAGCTCAACTACCCGTACCTGTTTTCGGTCATTGACGAGCTTGGCTACAAGGGCTGGGTGGGTTGCGAATACCGGCCAGCCAGAGGGTCGCAGGCAGGCGGGACTTCCGCCGGATTGAGCTGGCTCAAACCCTGGTTGTGAGCGCCGAGTTCAGCGCGTCACGTAGCCCATGAATTGTGGCAACCAGAGCACGATTTGCGGAAAGATGGTCATCAGCAGCAGCGCCACGATCAGCAACACGGTGAACGGCCAGCCTTCGCGCACGATGTCCTTGAGCGGTATACCGGTCAAGGCAGTGGTCACAAAAAGCAGCATGCCAAAGGGCGGTGTCACGAGCCCGATCATCATGTTGACAACGACGACGACGCCAAAATGGACCAGATCGACGCCCAGCAGATTGGCGGTCGGAATCAGCATTGGAACAAACACCAGCAGCATGACAGAGACGTCAAGGAAGCAGCCCAGTATCAGGAACACGGCGTTGACCAGCAACAGGAACTGAAGTTGGTTCAACCCCAGACCGTTGACCCAAAGCGCCAGGTGGCCGGGAACGCCTTCGGCGGCAAAGGCATAGTTGAGCAGATAGGACGAGGCGATGATCATGGTAATCACCGCGCTGGCGCGCAGTGACTCCAGCGTCACTGCAAACAGGGCCCTGCCGGAGAAAGCGCGATACACGCCACCGGCCAGAGTCAGGGCATGCAGGGCTGCCACAGCGGCCGCCTCGGTCGGCGTGAACGCACCGGAGTAGATGCCTGTCAGCAGCACCACGGGCAGTGACAATGGAAGCAGACCGCGCAAGATGGTCCGCGGCCGCTCGTGTGCAGGAACTGGATCGTCGTTGGGCATGTCACGGCGCCTGGCGATCAGGTGGACGCCAGCCATCAATAGGGCAGCCATCAACAACCCGGGGATGACGCCACCGAGAAACAGCGCCCCGACTGAGCTACCCGAAACCAGCGCATAGATCACCATGGGTATCGACGGTGGAATGATCGGACCGATGGTGGCACCCGCCACCACCACAGCGCCGGCGAAGCCCGCCGAGTACTGTGGCTTCTTGAGCATCTGTCGGATGCAGACCAGCCCCGGTCCGGCCGCGTCGGCGATGGCGCTGCCGCTCATGCCGGAAAAAATGACACTGACCACGATGTTGACCTGCGCCAGGCCGCCGCGCATCTGCCCGACGACAACACGCGAGAGTTCGAACAAGCGCTCGCTGATGCTGCCCGCGTTCATCAAATTGGCGGCCAGCACGAAAAGGGGTACGGCCAGCAATACGTAACCGTTGTACAGGCCATTGAGCACTTGTTCGGCAGCCAGCCCGAGATCCTGCCCCTTGACAATCAGATAGGCAACCCCGGCTGTCAGCATCGCAAAGGCGATCGGCGCACGCAACGCCATGCCCGCAAATAGCACCAGCAACAGCGCTGTCAGTGCGATGCTCACAAGTGGTCTTGCCAGTGGCTTCCGAGCAGCCGCAGGATGCGCCAGATGGAGCGCGCACAAAGGGTCGCCAGCAGCAGGGCAAAAGGGGCATACACCCAGTCAAAAGGCAAGCCCAGTACCGGAGTGGATTCGCGGTGCATGAACGCGATGTAGTCGACCGTGCCTGGCAAGGCCCAGGCTGCCAGTGCACCTATCAGCGCGCATGCGGCGAGCGACATACCGCGCTTCACGGACGCGCTGACATGTTGGTAGACGAGGTCAAATGCCACGTTGTCTCGGTCCCGGCAGACCAGAGCTGCACCCCACAACATGGCCCACAGGTACAGGATGACGGCCGCCTCATCGGTCCAGGCCAGCGGCGCACCGAACACCAGTCGCGCGACGACTTGCACGACAAAAACCAGGAACAACAAGGCGAAAAGTAGAACACCAAAGGCATCAGACAAGCTTTGCAATACCTTCAGCATGGCGCGTACTATTGTGTAGCGTTGATGCGCTCAAGCAGGCCCTTGGGCCAGACCCTGGCGTAATCGGACTGCAGATACCGGGTCTGCACCGCCTTGCGAAACGCGGCGATGTCGGGCGTCGTCACACGCAGGCCCTGGCCCCTGAAGTAGTCGACCAACTGCTTCTCGTCGGCGATCCGATGCTCGTTGTTGTACTTCGCCGCCGCCTGGGCAGCGTGCCTGAGCTGCGTTTGCTGGTCGGTGCTCAGATTCAGCCAGAGCTTGTTGGAAACGACAATGAACAGGACATCCACAAGATGCGCCGTCAGCGTGATTTGTCGGGTGACTTCATAAAACTTGGCGCTCTTGATCGTTGGTAGTGGATTATCCTGCGCGTCGATGGTGCCGGTGCGAAGGCCCAAGTAGACTTCGCCAAAGGCCAGCGGCGTTGGGGTGGCGCCCAGTGACTCACCCAGAAAGAGCCATTCCCTGCTTGCGGGCATGCGTAGCTTGATCCCTTTGAGGTCGGCCGGGGTTTGAATGTTGCGTGGCTCGCGCAAATTGAGTTGGCGTGTCCCGTAGTAGAGTGGCGCCAGCACGGTGATGCCCATCGTTTCGCTGACCCGCTGGAACAGCTCGGCGCCGATCGGTCCGTTGAATACGTTCATCAAGTGGACGGGATCGCGGATCACGTAACCAGCGGTGAAAATCGAGAACTCCGGCACCATTTTTGCCGTGTCGAAGGCTGACAGCGTGCTCATTTCCAGGTTGCCGCGCGTCATGGCGACCGGTTCGGCGCCTTGCTTGAACAGTGAGGCGTTGAGATTGATTTGCACCTCAAATTGGCCCGGGTTGGTGCGTTCGAGTTGTTCTTGCATCACGGTCCACATTCGG
The DNA here is from genome assembly GCA_021812315.1 of Pseudomonadota bacterium. GTDB lineage: Bacteria > Pseudomonadota > Gammaproteobacteria > Burkholderiales > Burkholderiaceae_C > Rhodoferax. Next base: position 2,492 of record JAKANU010000173.1, on the reverse strand, counting down.
GCGTGCCAGTCATCGGCAACGGCAGCCGTGGAAATGCGCAGCAGTTGCCGCACCCGTCCCGGGGACGCATGCGCCGTCAGGCACAGGCCGCTTGCCAGCGCCAGCCAGGTACGGCGGCGTAGAACTATGGCATGGTGTGCGGGAGTGATCAAAAGAGTCATGAATGCAGGCTGGTGGACTGGCAATCCTATATCAATCGTGGCATGATAATCGGCCACCCGCTCCGGCACCGGCTATGAACACTCCAAGCACACTTTCTACTTTTGTCGCCATCGATGGCGACAACCTGGCCGTTCAGGATTGGCCGCTGGATGCTGAGACGCCCTTGCGCGGCGTGGTCCTGCTGGTGCACGGTCTGGGTGAGCACGCGGGACGCTACGATCACGTGGCGCGGCGGCTCAATGATTGGGGGTTTGCGGTGCGCGGCTACGATCAGTACGGTCACGGCGAGTCGGGCGGCGCGCGCGGGGGCTTGCCGACCCCGACCCGTCTGCTCGATGACCTCGCCGATCTGGTGGACAGCACGCGCGCGCGCATGGGCGAGCGCGTCCCGCTCATCGTTCTGGGGCACAGCATGGGCGGATTGGTAGCTGGTCGATTTGTCTCGCTTCAGTTGCGCCCACTTGACGCGCTGGTGATGTCATCTCCGGCGCTGGATCCAGGGCTCAGTATGGTTCAGAAATGGCTGGTCTCGGTCCTGCCAGGCATCGCGCCCAATCTGCGCGTCGGCAACGGTTTGGACGCGTCACTGATTTCGCATGACCCCGCGGTGGTGGCAGCATACCGGACTGACAAGCTGGTACACGATCGCATTTGTGCCAGGCTCGCGCGCTTTATCGCTGAACAGGGGCCGGCGACGGTGGCTCTGGCGTCGACATGGAAAGTGCCAACATTGCTGATGTATGCCGGTGCTGACAAATTGGTCAACCCGGCGGGCAGTCGGGCGTTCGCGGCGGCGGCCCCGCCGAAGGTCGTCAGCAGCCGCTGTTTCGAGCAGCTTTACCACGAGATCTTCAATGAACTGGATGCAGAGCCCGTGTTTGCCGAGCTCAAGAAATGGCTCGATGCGCACTTTTAGATTTTTTCGGTTTCTCCTGCCCGCGGCTGCCATGTCATCAGATGCCTTTCGATGCGCCCAACGAGATTGTCGAGGATCAGTGCAAACCCGGTCAGCACCAGAATGCCGGCCATGACCGTGTTGATATCGAAGCTGCCCTCGGCCTGCAGGATCAGGTAGCCGACGCCCTGACTGGAGCCAAGGTACTCGCCGACGACCGCGCCGACAAAGGCCAGACCGACCGATGTATGCAGGGAGCTGAACACCCAGCTGGTGGCGCTTGGCAGGTAAACCTGACGCAGCAGCTGGCGCTGGCTGGCACCGAGCATGCGCGCGTTGGCCAGAATGACCGGACTGACCTCTTTGACGCCTTGGTACACGTTGAAGAAGACGATAAAGAAGACCAGGGTTACCCCGAGGGCGACCTTGGAGCCCATGCCCAATCCAAACCAGACCGAAAAGATCGGTGCCAGGATGATTCGCGGCATGGCATTCAAGGCCTTGATGTAAGGCTCCAGCAGGGCCGAAGCGGTGGGCGCCAAGGCCAGCCAAAGGCCGCCGAGCAAGCCCAGCACGGAACCCACGGCAAATGCCGCCAGGGTTTCGGTCAGCGTCGCGCCCAAGTGCCGGTAGATGTCGGCATCGGTCACAAACCACGCCCAGATGCGGGCGAAAATCTTCAACGGCTCACCAAAAAAGAACGCAGCTTGACGCTCATCGGCAAACGTCATGGGAGGCAACAAGCCCGGCGCCGTCATCAAGTGCCAAAACAGGAACAGCAGCGCGAGCAGCGCCAGTTGCCAGAACCAAAGGAAACTGCGCTTCATGCTGCCTGCAACTGTTGGCGATAGCCTTTGAGGACCTCGTCGCGCAGCACCGCCCAAATGGCCTGATGCAGGGCGACAAAGCGGGGCGTCATTTTGACTTCGGCAACGTCGCGTGGACGTTCGATGTCAATCACAAATTCGCCAATCGGATGGCTGCCCGGCCCGGCGCTGAGAACCACGACGCGATCGCTCATGGCGATGGCCTCGTCAAGATCGTGCGTGATGAACAGGACGGCCTTCCTGCGCGCCGCCCAGAGGCCCAACAATTCGTTTTCCATCAGTTGACGGGTTTGAATGTCGAGTGCGGAAAACGGCTCATCCATCAGGATGATGTCGGGGTCCAGCACCAAGGTCTGCGCCAGGCTCACCCGTTTGCGCATGCCGCCGGAGAGTTGATGCGGATAGCGGTCACCAAAACCGCTCAAACCCACGCGACGCAACCAGTCTTCGGCGCGGCTGCGCGAATCGGCCGCCGCCATACGGTGAAACTCCATCCCGGCCATCACGTTGCGCAGCGCCGTGCGCCAAGGCATCAGGCTATCGGTCTGAAACATGTAACCGGCGCGGTGGTTGATGCCTTTGAGCGGGTCTCCGAAAACCTTCACTGA
>JAKANU010000172.1 GCA_021812315.1 Pseudomonadota bacterium | reverse complement strand
TGCTGCGCGTCTCGTAGACCATGAAGCCGCCGCATAGCAGCAGGGCCAGGGCGACCAGCCAGGGCAGGAAATTTGGTCCCACCCCGGCATAGCCTGCCGTCGACGGAATGTCCACCGCGCCCACGGCCAAGCCCAGGGCGATCAGGATCACCGCCGCACCAACGAGCGCCTGCAGCCGCGTCGAAGGCGCGGCCGAAGCCTCCTCCAAGGCCCCTGGAGTAGCCACGTTCAAACCATGCCCGCCTTGACCATGGTGGCGCGCAACGCGGCAAAATCGTCGTCCACAAACTTCTCGAACTCCACACCCGTGAGCACGGCCGCAGTCCAGTTGTTCTTCTCCAGCGACTCGGCCCAGGACTTGGACTTGCTGGCCTTGACAAGCATGTCGATCAGCGCCTTGCGTTGCGCGGCGCTGATGCCCGTCGCGCCATAGACGCCGCGCCAGTTGCCGATCTCGACGTTGATCCCCTGCTCCTTGAGCGTCGGAATGTTGATGCCCTTCAGGCGCGTGCCCGAGGTCACCGCCAGTGCCTTCATCTTGCCCGCTGCGATGTACTCCGACGATTCGCTGTAGCCGCTGCCGCCGATCGTCACGTTGCCGCCGAGAATCGCCGCGGTAGCTTCGCCGCCGCCACGAAACGCCACGTAGTTGACCTTGGTGGCATCGACGCCGACCTCGCGCGCGATCATGGCCGCGGCGATGTGCTCGGTCGATCCGCGCGATCCGCCACCCCACTTGACGCTGCCGGGATCCTTCTTGAATTGCTCAATCACTTCCTTCATGCTGCTGAATGGCGAATTCGCCGGCAACACGAACACGTTGTATTCGCTGGTCAGGCGCGCCAGCGGCGTGGCCACACCGAGCGAGACTGCCGGTTTGCCAGTGATGATGCCGCCGAGCATCACCGCGCCCATCACCATCATGGCGTTCGGATCGCCTTTGCTGGCATTCACAAACTGCGCCAGACCCAGAGCGCCGGCGGCCCCGCCCTTGTTGTCGTAAGTGACCGTGTCGGCGACGCCGGCTTCGATCATCGCCTTGCCCAGGGCACGGCCCGTGGTGTCCCATCCTCCGCCCGGATTGGCCGGAATCATCATCTTGATGTTGCTGCCAGCCAGCGCTGAAAGTGGCAGTCCGGCGCTGGCGGCCAGTGCCGCCATGGATTTGAGAAAAGTGTTGCGACGCATCTGAGTTCTCCTGTTCAAGGTCGAGGCCTTCATGATGCGCCGTCTGGCTGTCAAGTACCTGTCCATCGTCGATACATTTCCTAGGGAAAACACCAAGATCGCCCGACCTGCGGCGCTCGCTGTCATGCTATGGTCGCGCCCATGAAGGTGCTGTTGGTTGAAGACGACGTCGCGCTGCACAAGACCTTGCTGCGTGCGCTCAGTCGGCAAGGCTGGGCGGTGCAGGTGTGCACCAACGGCCGCGAAGCCGTGGCGCTGTGGCAGACCAGCAGACCCGACGTTGTGGTGCTCGACCTGACGCTGCCCGGCCTGGACGGTCTGCAAGTCCTGGAGCAAGCCCGGCGCGCCGCCTTGAGCACGCCGGTCCTGGTGCTCACCGCCCGCTCGGCGGTGGGCGACCGGATCATCGGCCTGGAAGTCGGCGCCGACGATTACCTGGCCAAGCCGTTTGACCTCGACGAGCTTGAAGCCCGGATTCGTGCGCTGAACCGCAGAGCCACCGATGCAAGTGCTGAACTGGCTCTAAGCGCGCGTGAATCAAGCGTTATGCGCTACGATAAAGATAGCGGCGCTATCTACCATAAGGATCAGGTGCTGGACCTCGCACCGCGCGAACTCGCCCTGCTCAAAGCGCTGCTGGTGCGCCCCGGATACGCGGTGGCCAAGGAGCGCTTGCTCGAGCTGGTGTTTGCGCATGGCACAGAGGTGCATTCCGAAGCCATCGAGGTGGTCGCCTACCGCCTGCGCAAGAAGCTTGCCGGGACCGGCGCTGAACTGGTGACCCTGCGTGGACTGGGCTATCTTCTGAAGGTCGGGCCATGACCGCGGGGTCTGACAGCGACGCACCACGCCCGAAGCAGACCTCGCTGCGCCGCTACCTGCTGCTGGGAATCTTGCTGCCCATTGGCCTGTTCATGCTGGTTGACACGCTCACCCTTTACCGGCAGGCGCTGGCTGCAGTCAATACCGCCTATGACCGTACGCTGCTGGCCTCGGCGAAAGCCATCGGTGAGCACGTCACGGCCGACGGCGAAGGCGCCGAGGCCGGCTTGCGCGCCAGTGTCCCCTACGCAGCGCTGGAGGCATTTGAAGCCGACAACCGAAGCCACATGGTGTACCGCATCTCGAACCAGCAGGGCGAACTGATTGACGGCTTCGGCGACCTGAAGCTCTGGCGTGGGAGCCTGCCTCCGCGCGGGCCGTACGCGGCACTGGTGGACTTCTATGATGACCTGTACCTCGGCGAGCCGGTGCGGGTAGCGGTCCTGCTGCAGCCGGTGGCGATGAACCGGGCGCGGGCCATGGCGGTGGTCCAGGTCGCCGAGACGCTTGAACTGCGGCATACCCTGGCGCGGCAGATCTTGACCGATACGCTGTTGCGACAGGCGTTGCTGATGTCCATCATTGCCCTGGTCGTCACCATCGTCGTGCAGCGTGCGACCCGCCCGATTCGCCTGATGAGCGCAGAGTTGCAGGCGCGCCCGGAACAGGATCTGGCGCCCCTGGGCGCTGCCAGCGCTCCGGCCGAGTTGGTGCCCCTGATCGAGGCCACCAACAGCATCATGGGGCGCCTGCGCCGCCTGCTGGAGAATCAGCAGCGCTTGGTACGTGACGCCTCGCATCAACTGCGCACGCCACTGGCGGTCCTGCGTGTGCAGGTGCAGTCGGCGTTGCGCGGCGACGTGGAGCCAAACCAGGCGCTGCGGGAAATTGACGACACCGTCGGGCGCGCGACGCAACTCGCCAACCAGATGCTGGCGCTGGCCAAAGTGGCGCAGTGGCGGCAGCTCAGCGCCACTGGCGCGGTCGACTGGGCCGCCATACTTCGCGAGGTCGCCCTCGATTTGTCACCGCTGATTGCCGCCAAGAATCTGGATTTCGAAATCTCCACCGACCCGGCGCCGATCCACACCCATGACTGGATGCTGCGCGAACTCTCGCGCAACCTCCTGCACAACGCCATTCGCTACACGCCGGCGCATGGCTCGCTACAGGTGCGATTGACGCACGACGCGCCGCTTGCCGTGCTGCTGATCGCCGACACTGGCCCGGGCTTGTCGGCACAACAGCGTGAACGACTGTTTCAGCCGTTTTCGGCCGGAGATCCGCAGTCAGGTTCCGGGCTGGGACTGGCCATCGTCCATGAAATCGTGCTGGCGCTGGGCGGCAGCATCGCGTTGGAAAATCGCACCGCCATGGGGCGCGTTGTCGGGCTGGACACGAGTGTGTGCCTGCCATTGAGGCAAAATAGCGCTGAATGACGTCGCGCCGGGTTCTGCACGACACGGACGGGCTGACTGCACCAAACCGCGCGGCGAGATCATAGACTGGAGGCATATATGCCTAGAGACAATATAGACAGCGGGTTTCCTGAGCTGACTCCGATGGAAGACGACCCGGACACGCGCCCGTTACCGCTGCACGAGCGGCCATTGCAGGCGCGCATCGACCACGAGATGGACATCATCAGGAGCCAGCACGAGCGAATTGCCAAAGCGATTGAAACCTTCTGGGGCCACCGCGACTGCGTTGAATACTTGCAGCAACTGGTGCTCAGTGGCGGCGACGGTGCCGGTAGAAACCGCATCGGTTTCAAGACCGAGGTGCTCTCCGCGCTGATCAATCTCTCGACCCTGCACAAGGTTACACACGCCCTGCCCGAGAAGAAGGGCGCCGCTGACCCGTGGTCGAAAACGCCGGACTCCCCGCCCTGAGCGACGCTGGTCCGGACCCGCGCCCGCAGCCCGACGCCGGTGAGCCATGACGATCAACAGGCATTGGAGTCTGGGCGCCAAGCTGATGCTGGTCGCCACCCCATTCATGCTGCTGGCACTGCTCTTGACGGTCGCCACCTTGTGGGTCTCTTGGCAGCTCGACGGCGGCGCGGCGGCGGTCAACGAGGCCGGGCGCATGCGCATGCAGTCGTATCGCATGGCCTTGTCGATAGGCACCGGCGAGACCGGCGCCCTGAGCGAACAGGTCAGCGAGTTTGACCGCAGCCTGGCCACGCTTCGCCACGGGGACCCGGAGCGGCCACTGTTTGTTTCGTGGGACGACACGGTCAGCGCCCGTTTCGCAACGGTGAATCAGGACTGGGCGCAATACCGGGCACGCTGGATCGACGGGCCCGGCGCTGACACGCACGATTTGCGCGCGCAGACCGTGAGCTTTGCGTCGCACATCGACGCCTTCGTCTCGGCCATCGAATCGCATATGGCGCACTGGACGGCCATGCTGCATCTGTTGCAGATGAGCATGCTGGCGATGGCGGTGATCGGCGCCGCGGTCTTGCTTTACAGCGGTTACCTCTTCGTTCTGGAGCCGGTCAGCCAGCTCAAGCAGGCCATCGAAAAAATCCAGGGTGGCGACTTTGATGCCCGCGTCGAATGCCACACCAGCGATGAATTTGGTACCCTCGCCGACGGGTTCAACGGGATGGCGGCGAATTTGCAGTCGATGTACCATGATCTGGAGCGCAAGGTGACCGAGAAGACCGCCCAACTCGAAGAGAAGCATGAACGTCTGGAAAGCCTCTACGAGGTCACGGCCCTGGTGAGCAAGGCGAGTTCGCTCGACGAGCTGGCGCAAGGCTTCGTCAAGAGCGTTGCGACGATCGCCCGGGCGGACGGGGTCGCCCTGCGCTGGTCGGATCAGGCCAACCAGCGCTACCTGATGCTCGCTGCGCTCGGACTGCCTCAGGCAATGGTCGACGCCGAGCTCTGCCTTGACAAGGGCGACTGTCATTGCGGGCTCACCGATGTGCACTCGGGATTGCGGGTCATCCCGATCCAGGACGTCAACCGCAAGACACTGGGCCACTGCACCTCAGCCGGGTTCGAGACCGTGGTGAACATTCCGGTGCATCTGCACGAGCGGCTCATGGGTGAGGTGGCGCTGTTCTATCATGCCCGCATCACACCCTCGCCGCCCGAACACTCGCTGCTGGAGGCCTTGGGACACCATTTGGCCAGCGCCATGGAAAACCTGCGGCTCAACGCCCTGGAAAAGGAGGCAGCGGTCTCGCAGGAACGCCATCTGCTGGCCGGCGAGTTGCACGACTCGATTGCCCAGTCGCTGGCCTTCCTGAAGATCCAGGTGCAACTCATGCGCGACGCGACGCGCTCGGGCGACATTGAGCGAATCGGCGCGGTATTGGAGGAAATCGACGTCGGGGTGCGCGAAAGCTATGGCGATGTGCGCGAGCTGCTGCTGCACTTTCGTACGCGCACCAATGCCGAGAACATCGAACCGGCACTGGCGACCACGCTGCGCAAGTTTGAACATCAAAGCGCCATCAGGACCGCGCTGACGATGCAGGGTCACGGTCTGCCCTTGTCGCCGGACCTGCAGATCCAGGTGCTACATATCATTCAGGAAGCGCTGTCGAACGTCCGCAAGCATGCCCGCGCCTCGCAGGTCTGGCTCGACGTCGCGCAACAACCCGCCTGGCGCTTCGAGGTTCGCGATGATGGTGTCGGATTCGAGCCCGCAGCCTCGGCGGGCGACGAGACCCACGTCGGCCTGCGCATCATGTCCGAGCGTGCGGCGCGCATCGGTGCCAGGCTCGAGGTCATTTCCACCCCCGGGCGTGGCAGTTCGATCATCCTCACCCTGCCGCAGCACGCGCGCCCGATGCCCACTGTGGCGCCAAAGCTTGAAAAACAGGTGGCATCGGCATGAACACAAGCCTGCGGCCGGGCCCCGGGGCGCCGATCCGGATTCTGGTGGTCGACGACCACACATTGTTTCGGCGCGGCCTGACCGCGCTGCTGATGCGCGAGCCGCAACTCACGGTGGTCGGCGATGCAGCCGACGCCAGCCAAGCGCAACGCAAGGCGCAGGAACTCCAGCCCGAGGTCATCCTGCTGGACAATCATTTGCCTGGCGTGAATGGTGTTGATGCCCTGCCCGCGCTGCTCGAGGCGGCGCCGCAGGCGCGGATTCTGCTGCTGACGGTCAGTGAAGACGCCGACGACCTGGCCGCAGCGCTGCGCGGCGGCGCCGTCGGCTACCTGCTCAAGACCATCGAAGGCGAAGCCC
>JAKANU010000171.1 GCA_021812315.1 Pseudomonadota bacterium | reverse complement strand
GGCGGTAAAACAGCAAAGCGCGCCGGAGCAGCGCGCCTGGAGCGGCATTTTAGCGCCAGCCCCACGGCCAGCGCTGAACGCACCGCTACATACCCCGAAACAGCCCTGCGTAACTGCGGCTGACTTCGAGCTTTTCACCGTGACCGCGCACACTCACCAACTGACGCCCGCGCTCGTCACGACTGATTCCGGCAATGGCCTTGATGTTGACCAGGGTTGAGCGATGGATTTGCCAAAACATCTGCATGTCGATTTCCTCGACCAGTTCCTTGATTGGCTTGCGGATGAGCGCCTCCATGGTCGCGGTCTGAACCCGCGTGTACTTCTCGTCCGAGATGAAGAACAGCACGTCCTCAACCGCGATCATCTGGATCGTCTGGCGCACCGTGGCCTGAATCCATTGCAGCTTGGGCGCCGCCTGCGGGTGCAAGTGGGCGGCCAGCCGCTGCAGCAATTGCTGCATGTCCGGGGTGTGCGTTGGCAGCGGCGCTGCCTCCAGGCCTTCGCCAGACCCGCGCTCGCGCTCGGCACGTCGCTGCTTGATGCGCTCCACAGTGAGCTGCAGGCGCCCAGGCTCGGCCGGTTTGAGTACGTAATCGACCACGCCCTGCTCAAAGGCCTCGACCGCATATTGGTCATACGCGGTAATGAAGACAATATCGCAGCCGGGCCATCCCTGCGCGTCCTCATGCGTGGGCAGTTGCGCAATCTGCCGCGCCGCATCCACCCCCGTGAGCACTGGCATGCGAATGTCAAGAAAGACGACGTCGGGCTGATGCAGTTGCGTGAGTTGCACCGCCTCCTGTCCATTTCTTGCCTCGGCCACAATCTCGAGCTCGGGCCATGCCTCGGCCAGGCGTGAGCGCAGTTGCTCACGCATCAGGCGTTCGTCATCGGCGATCAGCGCTCTTGGCATGTCAGGACTCTGTGTTTGCGTGCGCAACGTATGGTACTGTGATGGTCACCGACGTGCCTCCGCCCGCGGGTTCCGTGATACTCAGGCTGGCCTTGTTGCCGTACAGCAGGGCCAATCGCTCCCGGATATTGCTCAGGCCGATGCCGGTGCCCGCAGTTGGCCCCTTGCCAAAGCCAACGCCCGTGTCCGATACCGTCACAGCAAGCTTGCCATGCACGATCTCGGCGCGCACGCTCAACAGGCCACCGTCAGCCTTGGGTTCGAGTCCGTGCTTGATGGCGTTCTCCACCAGGCTTTGCAGCATCATCGGCGGGAATTCTGCCGACAACAGCCCGTCGGCAACACTGACTTCGGTTTTCAGCCGTTCCTCCATGCGGACTTTGAGAATTTCCAGATACGGGCGGATCATCGTCAGTTCGCGACCCAGGTCACGAGCGCCCTGTGCATTGGCCTCGCGCATGCTTGGCATACTCGCGCGCAGCAAAGCGATCAGATTCCTCTGCATCTTGCCGGCCCGCGCCGGATCGGTCTCGATCAAATGTTCGATGCTGGCCAAGGTATTGAACAGGAAATGCGGTTCCACCTGTGCCTGCATCGCCGCCATGCGGGCCTCCACCACCTGGCGCTTGAGGGATTCCGATTCGGCCACTTCGGTAGCCTGCGCTGCTTTCGCCTCGGCCTGAAACTTGCCCTTGTAGGCAATCTTGATGATGATCGAAAACAGGATGAACCACATGGTCAGCGGCATCAGCGGCTCACCGTACTTGACACGAATGACTCGCGGCTGCTCCGAGCCCGCGCCGTCAGATGCTTCCTGACGCACCTCTTCGAGGGCCGCCAGCAACTCGCGACGCGCTTCATCGACCGCTTCCTTGACACCCTGTGCATCGACGCCGGGGGGTAGGCTGATGGTGATACCCGGTGCACTGGCTGGCGGCTCAGGCGCAGCCGAAGCCGCTGGCGTGGGCATGGATGCAGCTGGCGCCGGCGCGGAAGCGGGCGCTGGCCGGGTCGTGATGCGCACACCGCGTTCGTCGATCGAAATGTCCACGCCCTCGGTCGAGCCGCCCTTGGTCACCGCGCGATGAGCTCGCGACGGCACGGCCTTGATGCGCTTGGGCGGCGACGTATCGAGCACGGTTTCGGTGTACGTCCAGCTCAGGGGGGGAACATCGTGCAGGATCGCCATCGAAATGATGAGCAGCAAGGACAAGATGAAGAAGCGTTTCCAGCTGATGCTCACCAGCCAGCGGGCGTAGGCATGGAATGCCCGTCGGCACGCCTCGAAGGCGCGCGACCACCAGCCAGCGCCTGTTGGATTCGTCGTTTCAGTGCTCATGATTGGTAGCTTGATCGCTTGGATTCTGCCTTTCGATGCCGTTACTGTACCCAGAGACGACGCTGTGGCGCCAGCCCGAAGCGACGAACTGCACGATCAGCCGACAGACTGCTTCATAACGGGTTGCCACGGCTGCGAACCCTGAACGCGAATCCACAGTGCCGGCAAACCTACAATGCACGCTGCAAATTGGCTCTTGATGCCCAAACCACTCGAAGGACCCCCGATGCCGCTGGACTCGCTTTTCCAACCCTTTCAGATCAAATCACTGAAATTGCCCAACCGGGTCGTGATGGCGCCCATGACGCGCTCGTTCTCTCCCGGCGGCGTGCCAACAACGCAGGTCGCTGACTACTACCAGCGTCGCGCCGCGGGCTCGGTCGGACTGATCATCTCCGAAGGAACCGTCGTCAAGCGCCCGGCATCGTCGAACGACCCGAACGTGCCGCACTTCTGGGGTGAGGACGCCCTGCCAGCCTGGAAGGGCGTGATCGACGCCGTCCACGCCAGCGGCGGCCTGATGGCGCCGCAACTTTGGCATATGGGGGCAGTGCGCAACCGTCGCTCCGATTGGCTGCCGCCGGCGCCGATGGAAGGTCCATCGGGTTTGTCGGCTCCGGGCAAGCCGTTTGGCCAAGCTATGACCGATGCCGACATTGCCGATACCATCGCGGCATTCGCGCAAGCCGCGGGCGATGCCAAATCGATTGGCTTTGACGCGGTGGAACTGCACGGCGCCCATGGTTACCTGATTGACCAGTTTTTCTGGGACGGCACGAATCAGCGAACCGATGGCTACGGCGGCGCATCGCTGGTACAACGCAGCCGGTTTGCAGCCGAAATGCTCAAAGCAGTGCGCCGCGCGGTGGGGCCTGACTACCCGGTGATCATTCGCCTGTCGCAGTGGAAGCAGCAGGACTACGCCGCTCGCCTGGCCAACACGCCCGATGAAATGCAAGCCTGGCTGCGCCCCCTGGCCGACGCCGGGGCCGACATTTTCCACTGCTCGCAACGCCGTTTCTGGGAACCTGAATTTGAGGGCTCGGACCTGAATTTTGCCGGCTGGGCAAAAAAACTCACCGGCAAGCCAACCATCACCGTGGGCTCGGTGGGGCTGACGGGTGAGTTCATCGCGGCCTTTGGCGGCGAGAGCTCCAAACCGGCCTCCCTGGACGAGTTGCTGCGCCGACTCGACCGTGGCGATTTCGACCTGGTCGCGGTTGGCCGCGCCCTGATTCCTGATCCGCAATGGGTTGTCAAGATTCGTGACGGTCGCCACAGCGAGTTGATGGACTTCTCGCCAAAGTCCCTGGGAACTCTTTTCTGAATATCTCCTGCGGTTCAGGAACGCCGCCTTGACTTGGGCACCTTGGTGCCGGCCTTTGCCACACCTGCGGTCCGGGTCTTGACCGCCTTCCTGACTCGCGCGTCAGACCGCGCCTTTTTGCCGGGAACCATGTCACGATCCGGATCGCGCATCGTGGCGGTTTGTTGGCGCATCCCCTTGTCTTTCATGGCCCGGCCGACAAGAGCCTCCGCCTCGGAGACCAGACGGAAGTCGATTCGACGACCGTCGAGGTCGACGCGACTGACCTGCACCCGCACCCGCGAGCCAATCGCGTAGCACAGTCCGGTGCGCTCGCCGCGCAGTTCCTGGCGCGCTTCGTCAAAGCGGAAGTACTCGCCGCCGAGTTCGGTGATGTGCACCAGACCTTCAACAAACAGGTCATCGAGGGTCACAAAGATGCCGAAACTGGTGACCGAACTGACCCGGCCACCGTACTCCTCGCCCAGATGCTCGCGCATGTACTTGCATTTGAGCCAGGCCTCCACATCTCGGCTGGCCTCGTCGGCGCGACGTTCATTGGCGCTGCAATGCAAACCTGCGGCCTGCCATGCCAGCATCTCTGCACTGAGCTTCTTTGGCTTTTGACCCGGTTCTGGCACCCGCGCTGCCAGGCTCTTGCCCAGTCGCCGCGTCAGTTTGGCGTGCGCCTCGCCCGGTGTGGGCAGTACCGGAAGTTGGTAATGGGTTTTGGCCAAAATGGCTTTGATAACACGGTGCACGAGCAGATCGGGGTAACGTCGGATCGGACTGGTGAAATGGGTATAGGCTTCAAACGCCAAGCCGAAGTGTCCTTCGTTGATAGGCGTATAGATGGCCTGCTGCATGGAGCGCAACAACATCGAATGTATCTGTGGCGCGTCGGCCCGATCCTTGGTGGCCTGGGCGATCGCCTGCAGTTCCGAAGGAGCCGGTTTGTCGCTGAGTGTCGCGCCAATGCCGCAAGCCTTCAGATAGTTGCGCAGGGTTTCGACTTTTTCCGGCGTCGGCCCCTCATGGACGCGAAACAGCCCAGCGTGCTTGTTCTGCACCAGGTAGTCGGCGCTGCAAACGTTGGCCGCCAGCATGGCCTCTTCAATCAGCCGGTGCGCATCGTTGCGCAAGCGTGGCATGATTTTCTCGATATGGCCGTTGTCGTCACAGACAATTTGTGTCTCGACCGTTTCGAAGTCAACCGCACCGCGGCGTTGGCGCGAGCACAGCAGCGCTCGATAGGCGTCATGCAGATGAAGCAAGTCGGGTACCCGTTCCTTGCGCTTGAGTGCCTCCGGGCCCCGCGTGTTCGCCAGAATCGCCGCGACTTCGGCGTAAGTGAAGCGCGCATGGCTCCACATCACGGCCGGATAGAACTGATAGGCCGAAACCTCGCCCTGCGCGCTGAGCACCATGTCGCAGACCATGCACAGACGTTCCACCCCCGGATTGAGCGAGCACAACCCGTTGGACAACTTCTCGGGCAACATCGGAATCACGCGGCGCGGAAAGTAGACACTGGTGGCCCGATCGTAAGCGTCAACATCAATCGCGCAACCGGTTTGCACGTAATGACTCACGTCCGCGATCGCCACCAACAGGCGCCAGCCGCTGCTCGCTGACTTTCCCTTGCCGAGCTTGATCGGTTCGCAGTACACCGCATCGTCGAAATCACGCGCGTCTTCGCCGTCAATGGTCACCAAAGGCACGTCGGTGAGGTCAACACGGTGCTTCTTGTCCTGCGCACGCACTTTCTCTGGCAAGGCACGTGCCTGGGCGACGCAGGCTTGCGAGAACTCCCAGGGAACGCCGTACTTGCGCACCGCGATCTCCACCTCCATGCCCGGGTCGTCCATCTCGCCGAGAATCTCCTTGACCCTTCCGACCGGTTGCCCGTAGAGAGACGGCGGCTCGGTCAACTCGACCACGACAACCTGACCCGGCTTGGCCGATCCGGTGGCAGCCTTGGGGATCAGCACGTCCTGGCCGAAGTTCTTGTCCTCGGGCACCACGATCCAGATCCCGCTTTCATGCAACAAGCGGCCAATGATCGGCTGTTTGGGTCGCTCGATGATCTCAACCACCCGGCCTTCGGGTCGGCCGCGGCGGTCGCTGCGCACGATCCGCACCATCACCCGGTCCTTGTGCAGGACCGCGCGCATCTCGTTGGGTGGCAGGTAAATGTCGGCTTCGCCGTCGTCGCGTGAGACAAAGCCATGACCCTCGCGGTGCCCCTGGACCGTGCCCTCGACTTCGTCCAGCAAACCGCTGCTCTGCTTACTATTTTTGATACAATGCCTCTCTTGCCTGAAATGCCCGGATGGCGGAATTGGTAGACGCGCACGGTTCAGGTCCGTGTGCCGAAAGGTGTGGAGGTTCGAGTCCTCTTCCGGGCACCAATGTTAATGAGTTCCAGAAATCCTGCTGCAGGATTTCTGGAATTTTTTTGCCTGCAAACGACCCGATCCGACAGGATCAGAACGGCACAGCCACCAGATCGTGCCCCTGTGCACCAACAACGCGCGCCTTCGTGAACTCACCGGCTTTGAAAGTCTTGCTGATCTTTTCCGGCGGCCGCAACTGCACCACACCGTCAATTTCCGGGGCGTCGGCGGCGGTCCTCCCGACACCTCCCTTCTTCCCAAGACCGGCGGCGGACTCGACCAGCACCTGCATCGTCGAACCC
>JAKANU010000170.1 GCA_021812315.1 Pseudomonadota bacterium | reverse complement strand
GGCCGCCGCTACACCGAGATCATCGTGACGCGGGCAACTGTGAGCGTGGGCGAGGACATCGGCTTTCTGCCTGGCACGGAAGAGGAGAAGATGGGTCCGTGGATGGGAGCGCTCGATGACAACCTTGAAGTTTTGGGAAAGACCGACGCCAGCGCGGGCGAATGGGGTCGCGCTGCCACCGGCGAACTCATACGCAGCCGGATCAAGATCAAGAGCCTGAACTTCATGCGCGGGCGAACGTTCCTGAACAAGTACGTCATCATTGATGAGGCACAGAACCTCACGCCCAAACAAATCAAGACCCTGATCACACGCGCCGGACCGGGGACCAAGATCATTTGCATGGGCAATCTGGCACAGATCGATACACCGTACCTGACCGAAGGCTCCTCCGGACTGACCTTTGCGGTCGACAAGTTCAAGGGTTGGCAGCACAGCGGTCATATCACGCTGGCTCGGGGCGAACGTTCACGACTGGCCGACTATGCCAGCGAGGCCTTGTAATCTGGACCTCAGCCCTGGTCCGCGACCATGAGTGCAGCAGCCGGCAGTTGCGAGAAGGCAGACCCCAAACCGATGCCGCCTCGCGCCACGACCAGACGCTCACCTGTGAGCACGTTGGTTAGAGGCGTGCCATCGGACAAGCCAATCGCAACGCGGGTTTCACCCCATACTGACTGGCCCAGCGGTAACGCCGCTGGCGTCCCCAGCAATCCGTAGAACAGGCGCCCGGCAATCACAATCAGTTGCCGGGAGACATGACGTCGGGAAAATGCCAAAACGTGCTTGGCGTGTTCTCCCGTGACCTTGAGCGCAGCGTAGTCGCCGTCGCGAAACAGCAGCGCATGCTGTCTACGCAAAGACAGCAGGCGCCAGGTCAGCCACAACTTGGCACGACCGTCGTACGGCGTCGAAAGCAGGCTCGTCACCCGCGCCGGATCAATTGCCTGCAGATCGGAGAGGGACCGTTCGAGCGCAGCGAAATCGACCGGCCGGCGGTTGTCCGGATCGACCAGCGTCAGGCCGATGATCTCCTGACCCTGGTACAGATCGGGCACACCTGGCGAGGTGAACTTGAGCAGAGTGAGGGTCAGGCCGTTGAGCGCACCGAACCACGCCAGTGTGCCGGCCAGGGCCTGCAGATCATCGAGAAATTTGTGGTCGTGATCTTTCGTGAGTACGGCCCGTACAAAGCCTTCGAGCGAGCCTTCATAGGAAGCATCAGGATGCGTCCAGCGCGTGTGAAGCTTGGACTCGCGCGCGGCCTTGAGCATGTACTGGACCATACGCTCGCGGTAGGTCACGAGCAGCGGCTCATCAAGCTCGCCCGCCGGCAACGTTCCCAGCAGGGTCTGGTAGAGCAGGTATTCGTCCCGAGGCGAGGGCGCACCTGCAGGTGAACCGGCGGTTTCCAGCTTGTGGCGCACGCCCCGGTTCAGGGCGCGCCAATGGCGCAGCGCCAGTCGCCAGCGCGCCGGCATCTCGGACAACACGTCAATGCGGTTTCGCACATCCTCCGAACGCTTGTTATCGTGCGTCGAGGTGGCCAACATCGTCTGCGGCCAGTGGCGGCACCGAAAGACGCTGGCTGCGTGAAATTCAGCCACGCTCACGCCAAACTGGGCGGGATCACCGCCGACCTCGTTGAGTGAACTCAGTGGAAAGTAGCGGTAGAACGCCGTGTCCTCGACACCCTTGGCCGCCACCGGCGCGCTGAACTGCTGGAAACGTACCGCAAAATGCCGCACGCGCTCACGCAGACCCGGCGTCGCTCCCGGCACAGCTCGCCCCAACAGGGTCTCGCGCACAAAATTGAAAATCGACAGATCGGCATCGTCGCTGTGGCGTTGCGCGTCGCGCACGGCCCAGTCCACGTAGCGCAGGTCCTGCGCGGACGGCTCCCCAACAATGTAGGTACGGTAGACCGGCATGCAAGCGGCCATCTCGGTGAGGGCGCGGCGCAGTGCATTAAGCGTGTAGTCGCGGGTCCGCCGGTCGGCGCGGGCGATGCGCAGCAGCTCGGTCGACAGGACGTTGAGCTCGGACGCCAGCGCGGTGCGGATGACGTCGCGCTTGCCTGCGTACGCCTGCTCCTCAAAGCCATTGGCGACGCCCGTAAAATGGCGCCAAAGGGTATCGAATTTGCCTGCAGCCGAGGTATCGACCAGGACGCCATTGGCGAGACTCGCGAAGCGGTAACCGGTCATGCCGTGGATGTGCCAGCTTTCGGGCACCTCCTCGTGCGGGGCAGCAATTTTTTCCGCAACGACGTACAGCGGACACGCTGGGCGCACATCATGATCCGCGTCGGGCAGCAGCAAGCCGGCGCGCTTGGCATAAGCCTGCTGCAATTGCGCAAAATAGCGCGCCGGATCGTACAGCCCGTCGGGATGATCGATGCGCAACCCGTCGACGACTCCGGCTGCCGCAAGGTCCAGGGCGAACGATTGCGTGGCTTCAAACACTTCCTCGCGCTCCATTCGCAGTGCGGCCAGTTCATTGATATCAAAAAAGCGTCGGTAATTGATCTCGTCGGCGGCTACGCGCCAGTACGCGAGCCTGTACGCCTGCGCTTCAATCATGGCATGGAGTTCTTCGCGCCCGGTGGCGAGGTTGATCTCGGCGACGCTGGCGACGATAGCCTGCCCCACGACGTCCTGTCGCGCCACGAGCCGCGCCAGCCGCATCTTGAGCAGTTCCTTGTCACGCGCACGCTCCGCTCGCTGGGCAGAATCGGACACATGGCGCCCAGGCAAGCGGCCCAGTGAGCTGGCCATGCTGGCCAGGCTCGCTGCGAGATCCGGATCCTCAAGCCGCGCTTGAGCCCGCATCAACACCGGGGCATAGCTCTCGGGAGCGATCGGAAAGTGATGTTCGAAATAATGTAGCGTCAGGCTGCCGGTCTCGCGCTGGAAACGAAGCGCCAGGTCGCCGCTGGCGAGCACATCGCCGTAATGATCACCCAGCACCGGCAGGAGCACCTTGCCGGCGAGTTCGGGATTGAGTGGCCGCCAGTCGATGTCGAAATGCTGGGCATAGAGCGAAGCCGGGCCATTTTCCAGCACATCCATCCACCACGCGTTCTCACCGCCCGCGACCCCCATGTGGTTGGGAACCATGTCGAGCAACTGGCCCAAACCGTGCTCGCGCAAGGCCGCACAGAATCGCTCGAATCCTTCAAGGCCGCCCAGTTCGGGGTTGATTTCATGGTGCGCCACCACGTCGTACCCGTGCATGCTGCCCGCGCGCGCGCGCTGGATCGGCGAGCAATAGACATGACTCACTCCCAGGCGGACCAGGTACGGCAGGATGCGGATGGCGTCATCAAACCCAAAGTCCCGATGGAATTGAAGCCGGTAGGTCGCCCGCGGCACCTTGGCAGGCGGGCAGCCACCGGGTGCGCCCGGAGCCTTTCGCCGCGGACGCAAGAGCGCCAGCCGGCGGGTCAAGCTCACCATCAGAGGATGAATGGCGAGTGCCTGCAGGTCCAGAGGCAACTTGCGTCGCCAGTTCGGATGTTCATCGACAGTGGCCGGCATATTGACCTGCTCAGTCTCTGCAAGCACGTCCTCAAGCTGAACCAGCATCAGCGCCGCTGGTGTGGCTGCCAGAAAGGCGTGAATCGCCTCCACCGTTGGCGCCGGCAAGCTCTGGCTCCCTGCCGCCGCCGCGACCTCAAGGGCAGACAAGAGACCTGCGCGATTCAGTGCCGAGAGCAAACGGATGCGCTCCTGGGCCCGATCAAGAAGCTGCTTCTCAAACACCGGCAAATCCGGGAACAAGCCCAACTGCAGGCGCAGGCGCAAATCCCGCCCCGTCCACCAGCCCGCGAGCGGTGCCAGGTCATGAGTGCTGACCGCCACCAGCGCGTTCGCAGGGTAGTCTGCGGGGGGTCTGAAGGCCCCTTCAGCGTCGCGCTCAAAGTACAGCAGGCGGTAGGACAGGATTTCGGATTGCGCAAGTGCGACACGCATCCTGTCCGCGACTGTCCCCAGATCCTCGCCGATCACCATGCAGCGATTACGCTGACTCTCCAGCGCAACGATCGCCAGCATCTCGTCCAGAGCGTAATGAACGTAGGCACCGTCGCTCGCCGTCTTACCCGGTGGAATCCAGAACAGGCGCATTAAGCCCATCACATGGTCCAGGCGCAAGGCACCCGTACCGCACATGTTGGCACGCAAGGTGTCGATAAAGAACCGGTAGTGACTTGCTCGCAGCCGATCCGGTCGAAGAGGCGGAAGACCCCAACCCTGTCCGTTCGGATTGAACTCATCGGGCGGTGCACCAATGCTGGCGTTGGCAGCAAAGCATTCACGTTCGCGCCAGACATCCGAACCTGCCCGGTCCACGGAGACCGCAAGGTCGACATACAGACCCACGCCCATCCCCAGCGCGCGACAGTGGTCGCCGGCTCGCGCCAGTTGAACGGATGCCACCCATTGCAGGTACTGGTAGTACCGCACACGCCGGGCCTGTTGCTCAGCGAACAAGTCGACGTCGGCGCTAACGGAGTCGCGGTAGGCCTGTGGCCAGACCGGCCAGCCCCAAACCTTGGGATCCGCCGCCTGGAAGTGTGCCTGGAGTGCCTCGAAGATCGCGTGCCTGCGCAGCGCCTGGCCGCCTTCTTCGACGAAAACGAGAAAGGCTTGACCTGTTTCATCGAGCGCTTTGCTGCCGTCCTCGGACAGATGGCGCTCATGGAACTGCGCGAACAACAGCTCGAGTATCTCGAATTTCGCCGCAGCCACGCCAACATGGTCGACCAGCGGTGCGTCGCGCAAAGTGGCCAGTCTGGACTGGAACTCGGCAGAGAACACGAGCCTACGCGCACGCTCGCAGGTGGCAAATTCGTCAACCGCCTCGACGTCGATATACAGAACGTTGAGTCGCAGTCGCGACGACGGACTGTAGGGACTTGCGTGCGCCGGGTTGTGCGGGAACAGCGCGTGCAAGGGGTTCAGGCCGATGAGGTCGGCACCGCGCTGGGCGACTTGCCCGATCAATTGCAGCAGATCACCGAAGTCGCCGATGCCCCAGTTGTGTCTTGAGCGAAGCGCGTACAGTTGGACCGTCGGCCCCCAGCACCGTCCGCCATCCTTCAGGGCTGCAGGACGATAACAGTGTTCAGGCGCACTGATCACCAGGGTTTGCCCAACCAGACCATCGACTTTGAGCCGATGGTAGCCTGCCGGGAGGGGCATGGCGAATGGCAGCCTGCGTTCGCACCATGTCACAGCGTCGATCTGCACGCGTGCAGTCTCGGCCAGCGCGAGGACATCAAATTCCCCCTCGTGGCGAGAGCCGCTCTCCTCGCAAAGTTCCCAGCGAATCCGCTTCATGGACAACGGCAGCCGCAGCGCAAGGCTCCATTGCGGGGCCGAACACCCGATGGCGAGGACCGGCGGCATGGCAAGCCGCCAGGGCGCCAGTTCACGGCTCGCCAACGCCGCTGGCACGCTCGCTGGGTCGTTGAGATCAATGTCAAACTCGCGCAGCAGCGCCAGCAGATTTTCGCTGGAGACCACGTGAGGCTGGCCCCAGACGTCCTCGTAGTCTGGCGCAATGCCATGGTCCGCGCAGAGCTTTGCCAGCAACTCAGCGGTGTGGGTATCCAGAGACTCAGGCATCCTCGGATCGGCTCGTCATACGTGTTCCAATATGAGTGTCGAAAGTGGTGGCAATGTCAGGCATACCGAGTGCGTCCGGCCATGGGAGCGCACGGGAGCGGCTTCAACCCCACCCAAGTTGCCCCAGCCGGAGCCACCAAACTCCTGCGCATCGCTGTTGATCAATTCGCGCCACATGCCTGCTTGCGGAACACCACACAAGTAATTGGTCCGTGGCACAGGCGTCATATTGCTCACGACGAGCACGCTCACGCCGGCATCGCGGGGCTTGCGCAAGAATGCGAAAACACTCGCTTGCGCGTCGTCGGTCATCACCCATTCAAACCCGGCGGACGAAAAATCCAGTTCGTAGAGTGCGGGGGTATTCTTGTAGATTCGATTGAGCTGAGCCACAAACCGCTGCAACCCGGCATGACCGTCCAATCCCGAAACCCACCACTCCAGTTCGCCGTCATGCGTCCATTCGCGGCGTTGACCAAACTCACCCCCCATGAACAGGAGCTTCTTGCCCGGATGTGACCACATGAACCCTAAGTAGGCCCTCAGGTTGGCAAACTGCTGCCACGTGTCGCCTGGCATTTTGCCCAACAGCGAGCCTTTCCCGTGCACCACCTCGTCATGCGAAAGCGGCAGCACAAAGTTCTCGCCAAAGGCGTACACCAGCGAG
>JAKANU010000169.1 GCA_021812315.1 Pseudomonadota bacterium | reverse complement strand
AAAGCAGGCGCAAGGCGGCCTAGAGGCGCGCAGCGATGTCGGCCGTGCTCTCTCGGTAGTAAACCTGCAGCAGCAGTTGCAGATCCTTGTGTCCACTGATCCGCGCCAACGTCAGCACATCGACCCGCTTGGACAAGCGTGTCAACGCTTCAGCCCGCGAGTCGTGGAAGTTCACATCCGCCAGCAGAAGCGCCTTCTTCGCCTTGCGGAACATCGCATCGAGCGACTTGTCCGTCAGGTCGAATACCCTGCCGTTTCCCATGCGTGGCCGCAGCAAGCGCACGGCCGCCTTTGTCAGCGGCACCTCCCGCATGCGGCCGGTAAGATGTTGCGTCTTGTGCGGCACACGGGCGACACGCCGATTCAGGTCCACCGTCGCATCAGACAGGCTCAACAGCTCGCTTGCGCGCATCGCCGTGCGCAGCCCCAGCAGAAACGCCAACGCAACCTGTTGCTGCTTGCCCTCCACTTGCCCGGTGCGGTAGCCTAGCCAGCGGCAAATCCGCTTGACCTCGGCCGGCTTCACGCGGCGATCACGCGGCGGGTTGTCGGCAGGTACCTTGAAGCCCTTGAATGGCGACTCACCGCACCACTTCCATTCGTCGCGCGCCACGCTGAACAGGTTGCGCAGAAGGTTCACGTCACGCCGTACTGCCCCGGGCGACACCTTCTTTAGCCGGTCGTCCCGCCATTGCACCAAGTCAGGTGTCTGGACCTCATGCAACACCATCGCGGCCAGTTTCGGGTAGTCCCGCACCAAGGCATCGAATCGCAGCCCCTCAGCGCGTTCGCCGCGCTTCTTGGGGCTCACGTCTTCCTTGTAGCGTTTGATCGCCTCAGCGAGCGTTTTGCGCGGGAACTGGCCGTGTTTGGCAGCCAGGAGCCCAGCCTCTTCCTTGGCCGCCCAGTTGACCGCCTCGACCTTCGTCTGGAAGGTGGCCGAGCGGCGCACACCAAGTCGCGCGACCTCGGCGCGCCAGTTCTTCCCCTGTCTGCGGACGTAGGCCATCAGCGTAATCCCTCGCGTACCTGTAGCGTAATGACTAGGCAGGATAGCGCGGAAAAAGCTGCTGACGGCGGAAACGATTGCCGGCGTTTTACCTATGAAAAGCGGAAATGGATGGCTATAGTGGGAACTTTTCGTGGTGCCCGGAACGGGGATCGCGCAGCCAGTATTGGCGCGGCATGCGGCGCTTTTCGCGTAAGTTTGGCGAACACACCGGCAAGGCAGTCCACAAACGCAAAAAGCGGCCCGGAACACCGCGCTATGGCGATGCTCCGGGCCGCTTGGCTGGATGGGGACGGAATCAGCCTCTGTTGTCTGACCTCACGTTCGGGTCGGACTGCATGCGCCCACGGTACCACGAGGCAATGCCCAAGATGCCGCCTACCGCGAGCGTCAGGTCCGCCGAGATGGTCACAGGCATCTTGCCGAACAGCGGCAGCAACCACATCGACGCAACATAGCTGCCGAACATGAATCCTATGAATGGCCTCCAGGAGTAGGTAGGCCAATGGTCCGATTTCGCTTCGGCCTGCATCGTCGAGTTCACAGCCTGCACCGAGGCAGTTTCCGCAGCAAGGCGGTTCTGTTCGGCAGTCACGATCAGTTCCTGCAACTTCACGCGCTGGTCGGCTTCGATTTGGCGCAACTTGACCGCTGCATCAGGGTTCACGGCGAGAGCCTGGCTAACCGCATCGGGCGTGCTGTCGGCACCCAACGCTGACGCCACGATACCGCCGATGGCTGCGCCTGCCGGTCCACCCAGGAGCGTGCCAAGGATCGGAGCTGCCTTGCCGACCACGCCGGCGATGTCTTTCCATTCCATCACCAATCTCCTTGCTTCATCATGTCGGCCAGCCGCTTGGCGCGCTCTGGCGTCTGCGTGGCCCATTTGCTTTGCAACATCCCTTCGGCCGCGCCGTCGAAGTCTCCGCGTTGCACCATCGCCAGCGTGTTCTTGAACCCCAACAAGCCATCTGGCCCCATCTGAAACGCCATGCTCAGCAGCACAGCCTGTCGCGCCTCGTTGAGGCTGCGCCACCATGGAATGCGCGCGTCGAGCGCTTCAGACTTGCGCTTGATGTCGTTGTCCAGCAAGTAGTCGATTTCGTCATCGGAGAGCCCGCCGCCGCGCCGCTTGTCGATCAGGCGGCCGACGCCGATGGTCCAAAACCCAAGATGGTCCTGGTAGGCATATGGCACGCGGCCCTCGTCATCTTCCAGCAACTTGCGCAGGTTCATATCGGTCCTCTTGCGGGTCGCCGAATGCCAGGCGGATGGCCTCGGCACTGCCGAGCGCGGCGCACGCCTGCGCCACCAGCCGCACCAACTGATGCTGTGCGCGCCGCGTGTCCACGTCATATGGCACACCGGCGGCGCGGATCAGCCGATCCGCTGCACGCCAGTGCTCGAACTGCTGCGCGCTCATCAGCAAAGCGCAGCGCGTGCTTGGGCCGCCCATAGGCATAGAAACTCCAGCACCGCCTCGCACTCGGCCAGGCTCATCTCGCGCGCACGATCCGCACTGATGCGGTACTCGCCACGCCGGCAGAAGAACTGCACTTCGCTCAGGTGCGCGGGAAGCCCAGGTATGGACGGCAGCGTGCGCAGCTTGACGCTCACGCCATCGCACTGCATCGCCCCGCCGTTGTGCGTCCAGTACAGGCTGACTGGATCTGACACGGCTCACACCTCGGTCGGCGCCTTGAACACCTTGCGCGGCAGCCCAACCCGGTCACCATCGTCGAACATCACCCAGACGACGCCGAAAGCCTCGAACCAGCAGCCGGTAACCGGTTCCTTGCCCTTGCCGCCCCAGACTGCTACTTGAGTGCCAGACTGACACTGCGCCTGCTCGTCGGTGAGCACGAGGATTTCGTTGGTGGTGGCGACACGTGCCACTTCCTTGGCGCTGATGGATGCGGCAAGGCACGCCGCGACGGCTGCGATCAGCAGTTGCTTCATGGTGGGGCTCCGGTAGAAGCCGCTGATCCGGCGAGGCATGCCCGCCAACGTGGCGCGGTCCCTGCGGCTAGGGGCCGGCTGTGTGAAGTGCTAGTGCTGCCGTCTCGCGATCTCGAACGCTCCGTCGAAGTCCACAGTGCTACTCCTTCGCGGCCAGTCGCTCGATACGCTGTTGCAACGCGCGCTCGGCCATCTCGATGGCTCGGCCGCCCATGTAGCCGCAAAGGCCCGCCACGGCAGCAGTGATGCCGATTGGTACGCCGAGGTGATCACAGATGAAGAAGCTGCCCAGGCCGGCGAGCGCACTGGTCGTCATCTCGCCGATCAGCGCGAACAGGCTGCTGCTTGATATTTCGCCCTTGCGCACCTTGGCGTACCAGCCAGCCAGGCCGCCCAGCAGCGTCATGGTGAGTACCACGGCGTACTGCCTGAGGGGGTAGTTAAGCGGGTCGCGCGCCTGTGCCCAGGCGGCAATCGGCGCGATGAGGGCGATGCAAAGTGCGAGTGTGGCGATGGTGCGCATATCCGTCATCCGTAGACCCAGGTGCCCGGGGTGCCGCCTGCGGAGCAGGCAAACTCTGCTTGACCGGCCGCAGCGACTGCTCCGTTGAACAAAACATCACCTTGCTTCCACGTTCCTACAGTCGGCGAAGCCGTCACGGATTGCGCGGTGTAGTTGTCGACGTACGGGATCACCTTGTTGATGTCGTCGATCGTGTAGACCACAGGTCGCAAGAATCGAGACACAAGGCCGGCGGCAGGGGCTGTGCCGTGCGGGAAGAGAGTGACGCCCAGGCTCGTCATCGCGACCCCCAGCTTGATCACGCAGGTGATCAGCACCCACTCGCCGGCCCGCCAGTACGTCGTGAAGCCGTCGATCGGATAATCCTTGCTGCCCGCCGCAGCGGTGCCATTGACGCTAAGGCTGATATATGGGTTCGCGGTGGCGCTGCCAGGCTGCTGCTTCAGGAGCCAGGACACAACCACGTACTGGCCGTTGCTGCCGTTGATCGCGTAGGCCAGGGCCACCGCCCCGGCCCCCGCCGTCGTGTACTCCTGCACCGGCATCGGAAGGCCGGATTGCGGATTGATCTCGCGCTGGTTCACCGTCACCCGTTGAGTTGCAATGGCCGAATGCTGCGGCTCGCGTGCGTAGTTGAACCCCTCAAGCCTGTCGCAGCGGACATACGGGTAGGTCAGCGGGGCAAGCGTGCTGTTGAGCACGTTGTCGCCAGCGGTTGCATCGGCGCCCAGCAGCGGCAGCGCGATCTTGTGCGTGCCGCCCGGCCAGTACGGATCGACGCAGGAGCCGAGGCCGCAAGCGCCGGATAACAATACCTTGTGGGCGATGTCCGCATCGACGATGGCCAGGTAGGTGTTAGGTCCGATGTCGATGGGGCCGCGAATGTTGTTCAACTCGACGCAGGCACGGCCGACGTTCTGCTCGAAGTAGTTCCCCTTGACCTTGACGCCACGATAGCTGCCCGTGATCAGCACCGGATCGCGCATGCCCTCTAGGCAGTTGTCGCAGACCGAGGCGGCGTGAGCAGAGACACTGATGCCGCCTTGCCCGGCCGAGAAGCCGTTCTGACCCGCCTCGTTGTCGTGGAACAGGAAACCGTTCCACTGCGTGCCGTTCAGCGTGCGCGCGATCCACTGGTTTCGGTTGATGTTGCAGTTGCGCACCTTCAGCAGGCCCATCTGCGTGTTCGCGCCGCCGGGCTTGTAGACATCGAAGGCCGAGGTGAAGCCGTGAATGCCAACGCGCTCGAAGGTGAAGTCGCGCAGGAACACGCCTGAGCAGTCCCAGCCGAATGCGGCCGTCGGCACCGAACCGGCCTCCAAAGTGGCGAAGTTCAGGTCAAGCGCCGCGAACGCCCCGCGGCCCGTGGCGCTCGCGTGGTTGAAGCGGAACGCGTTGCGGCCCGCGTGCACCGGCATGATCGTCGACGGCGTGTTGGCGCTCGCCACGAAGACGCCCGGATAGACCATGCGCTTGCCGGTCCCTGTGAAGCGGATGCTGCTGCTCGTGATCAGGATCTCGCTGGTGGTCTTGTAGGTGCCCTGCGGAAAGTGCAGCGTGCCGCCGCCGAGCGCGACGAGGATCGAGATGCCGAGATTGATCGCTGCAGTGTCGTCGGCTACACCGTCGCCGACGGCGCCGCAATCGGTCCTGACGTTGATGATCTGGCCTTCGATCCAGGCATGCAGCGTCGTCGCCACGGCACCGGCGACGGTGCGCTTGACGCCGATCAAGGCATCACCATTCGCCGCATCCGTGGTGCTGGCCAGTTGCTGCAACGCATTTCCACCAGACCCACTGATGTCATCCCACGTGAATAGCGTCGTGGTGTCAACGCAGACCACCTTGATTCGGTACTCCGCATCGTTGGCAAGCCACACCTGCGGGAAAGTGCCGCTCGCATCGGCAACGATCGGGTTCGCGTGCGCCACCAGGCCCGCCTGATCCGTGTAGGCCGTCTTGTTGGTGGTCGTCCCGGTGATGTACGTGTACATGTACTGCGCCGGGCTGCCGCTGGCGTTCGTCAGGCGGGCAGGAATGTTCGTTAGGATGTATGCGGCCATGCGGGCACCAAAGAAAAAGCCCGCCGGGATCGCTCCGGACGGGCTGGGAATGACGAAGGCCTAGGGTGGGGCCTAGAATTGGGAATGGACAGCGATCAGTTTTGGCGCGCCGCCATCACAGGCGCTTCGGTCTCGGTCTATGCGCTACTGATTCAGCGCGTTAAGTCCCACCTGCGCTCCAAGCGGGATCAGACTGGGCGCGGCCTTGCGGAACGCCTGGGCCATCGGTTCGGCAAGTTGTGGGCGCTTGGCTATCAAGGCTGTAAGCGCGTTTTGAACCGGTCTTGAGTACAACCCCGCTCCGGTCGCCATCAGCGCCGGGGCGGTGAGTGTCGGGTCAAGCAGAGTGGCGCCAGCAGCACCGCCGCCAAGAAACAGGCGGCCTGCCGTTCCGCTATCAGGAACCTTGTTCCCAAGCACCGACTTGCCGGCCTCGCTCAAGTCCTGCATCAGGGCGTTGCCTTCCGCAAAGCGGGCCTTGTCCTTTGAGCGGTCCAGCGCCTTGACGGCGGATTGCAATTGAGCTGGCGTGAATACGCCGTCTTCAGCACCGACTCCGGCAGCGGCACGCTGCACGCGCTTGAAATTGGCCCATGCCGTGTTCAGCGCCTTCAACTCGGCTGCCTGCTGAGGATTCGCGCGTTCCAGCATCTTGCGCAACGATGCCTGCACCTCCTGCAGCGCGTCGCCTACCAGCCGCTGATCAGCGTCCTGCGACCCGGAAAACCGCTTGATCTGCGCTCCCAAGTCGCTTTCCACAGCCTTGAGAGTCTCGCCTGTCATTGCCTGTTGGCCCTTGAACTTGCCCAGTACGTCG
>JAKANU010000168.1 GCA_021812315.1 Pseudomonadota bacterium | reverse complement strand
TCCGATCTCAAGTCAAACCCCGCGTTCCCGGATGTAGGGATCGGCTCTGGTGCCGGTAACGCTTCACCCCTGATCAGGAGCATGATTTGCCCGGTGGCTGCCTCCAGACCCCCGGCAAAATCGCCCTGCTTGAAGCGCGGCGTGATCGTCTCGTCGATGATGCGTTTGGCCATCAAGTCTGGAATCGCACCCTCGAGTGTCTTGGCGACTTCAATCCGTACCTTGCGCTCGCTCTTGGCCACGATAATCAGAATGCCGTCACCGACACCTCTGCGCCCGATCTTCCAGGCGTTGGCGACGCGGTTGGCGTAACTCGCAATATCCTCGGGTGCGGTCGTGCCCACCAGAAGCAGCACAATTTGGCTGCCACGACTTTGCTCAAACGTTGTCAGCCTGTTCTCAAGCTGCTGCACTTGCTGCGTGTTCAAGGTACCAGTGTTGTCGATCACGTGAGCGCTGAGCTCGGGCACGGCCTGCTGGGCCAAAGCCATGGCGAGCCCCAACAACAAAGCGCAGCAGACCATAGCGGTCGACTTGGCCAGGGCCGA
This sequence comes from Pseudomonadota bacterium, assembly GCA_021812315.1. Classification (GTDB taxonomy): domain Bacteria; phylum Pseudomonadota; class Gammaproteobacteria; order Burkholderiales; family Burkholderiaceae_C; genus Rhodoferax. The sequence goes on along the minus strand of JAKANU010000168.1, from coordinate 5,844 downwards.
CAAACGACGCCAGAGCCAATGTTGCATGGGGACGGATTTCCCGAATTGCCAGACGCTATTTCTTGGTGAAATCGACCACCGGGGGCGTTGAAATCGCCGCTTCGTTCTGTACCGAGAAAGTGGGCTTTGGCTCGTACCCGAAGACCATGGCGGTCAGGTTGCTCGGGAAGCTGCGAGATAGTACGTTGTAAGCTTGAACCGCCTGAATGTAGCGATTGCGTGCCACCGTGACACGATTTTCTGTTCCTTCAAGCTGCACCCTCAGGTCCTTGAAACCTTCGTTGGTCTTCAAATTTGGGTACTGCTCCGATACCGCCATCAGGCGGCTCAAGGCGGATCCGAGTTCACCTTGAGCCGCTTGAAATTTCTTGAACACATCCGGATTGTTGAGCGTTTCAGGGGTGATCTGGATGGACGTGGCCCTGGCGCGAGCTTCAATTACCTTGGTCAATGTGTCTTGCTCGAACGTTGCTTCGCCCTTAACCGTCGCGACTATGTTGGGCACCAGATCGGCCCGACGCTGGTACTGATTGAGCACTTCGCTCCATGCCGACTTGGTCTGTTCGTCGTAGCGTTGGAAATCGTTGTAGCCGCAACCTGTCAGGGTGAGCGCGCACATCAGGATCAGTATCAGGCGTGTCATAGGAGCCTCCAGCCAGGCGATAGCGCCATTACAGTAGCATAACAAGATGGATGAAATGGTAATGCAAGCACGGATCAAGTGGCCGGGTGTGCCCGACTGTTTTGGTTGGCTTGGGCTGGACGCGCGCGGCAATTGGTTTTTGCGCGATGAAAGCGTTCAGGCGCGGGGAGCGTTTTCAAGCGGCCTGGCCGGCAGCAAAGGCTCGCTGATCCGTCACGAACGACTGCTCGAATTTATCGGACGGAATTACGAACCCGACGCCATGGGACGCTGGTTCTTTCAGAATGGGCCGCAGCGCGTCTATGTGGAACTCGAGGCCACGCCGCTGATTTGGCGCGTCAGCGAGGACTTCTCGATCCGCGACCACCTTGGTACAGCGGCGCAGGCGCAGCACTGTCTGCTCGATGAAAATGGTCGGCTGTATCTGCAAGCGGACCGCGGATTCGGTTTGATTCACACGCTGGACATGGCGCACGCTGCCGACGCTGTGGAACAGGGACGGTGGTCGCCGCAGGAGGTTTTCGCGGCCGATTTGCCGGGGCAGTTTGGTTACGTATGCAGTCCCAAATCGCTACAAAAGCAATAGCTGCTAACGCAATATCGACGGGCTATTTGTCTGATATTACTTGGACGCAGAGGCCGCGCTCGCAGCTGCTTCAGGCGCCTTGGGCTCTTCGAACTTTCCGCCGGCCGCGTTCACCATATATACCACGGCACGACCAATCTCAAAGGGCGTGAACTCGCCGCCACCTTGCGGGCTCATGGCGTTCTTGCCCTTGACCGCAGCGTTGACCAACGCGTCGTATCCGTTCTTGATCCGCGGAGCCCAGGCGGCTGCGTCGCCAAACTTCGGTGCGCCGACCAGTCCGGCCGTATGGCAATTCGTGCACTGCGCCTTGAACACCTCTTCGCCACTGCGCAGGGGTCGGTTGGCATCTCGAATTTCCACGCTGCCGACCTTCTGGATGCGAGCCGCAACTGCCTTCTCAAGCTTGCCTGCTCCGGCGGCGGGCTTGTCGGCTGATGTTACGTAGTACACCATGGCGATGATCACCGCTATTGGCAGCAGGAACGAGAAGGAAACACTGAGCAACAATTGCTTTGGCGTTTTCACCGGCCCGGTATGGGGCTGGTCGTCAGGTTCAGCGCTGGGGTTGTCGCTCATGATGTTGGCAAGGGGTTGCAGGCGGTGCTGGTAAGCGGAATTATACCGGGCGCCCCCGTGAAAACACCTACAATGCGGGCTCGGGCAAGCGGCTGTAGCTCAGTGGATAGAGTATTGGCCTCCGAAGCCAAGGGTCGTGGGTTCGATCCCCGCCAGCCGCGCCAACGCATCACCGTGCTGTCCCGCGCGCGATAGTTGATACAGGTCAAAGGGGTGGCTGAAAAGGCCGGTAGTATTTGCTCCCCGGAGGCCGCATGTTCGATCAACCCATTCGAAATATCATGGAGCAGAAGAAATTTCTTACTGCTTCACCGCAGACCAGTGTCAGCGACGCTGCGCGGCTTATGGCAAAAAAAAATGTCGGCGTCATTTTGGTCGTTGAAAATGATCGGTTGACGGGCATTTTTTCAGAGCGCGACGCGGTCTTTCGCGTGATTGCCCAAGGTCTTGAGCCGAAGACAACGCCATTGGTCGACGTGATGACTCCGTCACCCAAGACGCTTGAGCCGTGCCGGACCTATGGCCACGCACTGTTGCTGATGCAGGAGAACGGCTTTCGCCACGTCCCGGTGGTTGAAAACGGTCGCCCGATCGGCATCATCTCTTCGCGCAACGCCATGGATCCGGATCTTGAAGACTTTGTCTCCGAGGCGCGGCGGCGTGAACATCATCGCATGTGACCACAGCGCGCGAGCAGCATCGCATCCCCGTAGCTGAAAAACCGGTATTCCTTGGCGATTGCGTGGCGATACAGGGCCCGCACGTGATCGTAGCCGGCAAAGGCGCTGACCAGCATCATCAGGCTTGACTTGGGCAGATGAAAATTGGTCAGCAGCAGGTCCACCACCCGGAACTCGAAGCCGGGCGTAATGAAAATGTCTGTCTCCGCGGAGTAGCTGCCTGAGCTACGCCGGGTGTCGAGGGTCGCGGCCAGCCCGCCTTCAGCGTCGAGGTCCCGCGCCCAGGTTTCCAGGGTTCGTACGGTGGTGGTGCCGACGGCAATCACGCGACCGCCATGCGCCTTGGTCCGACCGATAGCCTGCTGGGTTTCCGTGCTCACCTCGCACCACTCGGTGTGCATCCGGTGCTTGCTCAGGTCTTGCGTCTTCACCGGCACAAAGGTCCCGGAGCCGACGTGCAGGGTGATGGGCGCGCGTGTCACGCCCATCGCATCCATGGCGGCGAGCACAGTCTCATCGAAATGCAGCGCCGCGGTGGGCGCGGCGACGGCCCCTGGATGGCGGGCAAAAACGCTTTGGTAGCGCTCGGCGTCCTCGACCGAATCGGCATGGCTGATGTAGGGTGGCAGCGGCACATGACCGTGGCGTTGCATCAATGTGTAGGGATCTTCGCCGCGGTCGTTTGACAGGACCAGCCGAAACAGTGCGCCCTGGGCGTCAGGCCAGCGCCCGAGCACGGTAGCGCATGGCCGGTCGTCACAACCCGGCGCGCCCACCAAAGGCAGAGTGGTGCCAACCCCTGGCTTCTTGCTCACCCGCATGTGCGCCACAACCTCGTTGCCACTGAGGACCCGCTCGATCAACAGTTCGAGCTTGCCGCCGCTGGGCTTTTCACCAAACAGACGTGCTTTGATGACCTGGGTGTCATTGAACACCAGCAAATCACCCCGGCGCAACAGCGTCGGCAACTCGTTGAAAATGCGATCCCTTGGCGTGCTCAGGGTGCCGTCGAGCAGGCGCGAATGGCTGCGCTGCGCCGCTGGGTGCTGGGCCACCAGCACCTGCGGCAGCGCGAAATCAAAATCGCTGAGCCCGAAAGCTTGCCGGGCCGCTGAGCGTTCTCTAGGCAAACGACTTACGCGTTGATCACACGTACCATCTCCAGGCACTTGCAGGAGTAGCCCCATTCGTTGTCGTACCAGGACACGACTTTGACAAAGGTGCTGTCCAGGGCAATCCCGGCGTCGGCGTCAAATACCGAGGTGCAACTCTCGCCGCGGAAGTCGGTCGAGACCACTTTGTCGGTGGTGTAACCGAGCACACCCTTCATGGCGCCCATCGATGCTGCCTTCATCGCCGCGCAGATTTCTTCATACGTGGCTGGCTTGTTCAGCTCAACGGTCAGGTCGACGACCGAGACGTCGGAGGTGGGTACGCGAAACGACATGCCGGTGAGCTTTTTGTTGAGCTCGGGAATCACAACACCGACCGCCTTGGCCGCACCGGTGCTCGAGGGAATGATGTTCTCCAGAATGCCGCGGCCACCCCGCCAATCCTTGTTTGACGGGCTGTCCACGGTCTTCTGAGTGGCCGTGGCAGCGTGCACGGTGGTCATCAGGCCGCGCTTGATGCCCCAGTTGTCGTTGAGCACTTTGGCAACCGGGGCCAGGCAGTTGGTGGTACACGATGCGTTGGAAATGATTTGCTGACCGGCGTAGCTGCTGTGGTTCACGCCGAAGACAAACATCGGCGTGTCGTCCTTCGACGGTGCCGACATGATGACTTTCTTGGCGCCGGCGGCGATGTGCTTTTGCGCACCTTCCTTGGTCAAGAACAGTCCGGTGGCGTCAATCACGACCTCGGCACCGACTTCGTTCCACTTGAGTTCGGCGGGGTCCTTGACCGCGCTGAGTCGTATCTTCTTGCCGTTGACAACCAGGTGCTCGCCCTGAACCGCCACATCGCCCTTGAAGCGTCCGTGCACGGAGTCGAACTGCAGCATGTAAGCCAGGTAGGCAGGGTCGAGCAGGTCGTTGATGCCGACCACTTCGATGTCCTTGAAGTTCTGCACAGCGGCCCGAAACACCATGCGTCCGATGCGACCGAAGCCGTTGATACCGATCTTGACTGTCATCATTTTCTCCACGTGTTAAAAACTCAAAACCTTTTGTACGGTATCAGCGACGTTTTGTGCGGTAAAGCCAAAGTGCTTGAAGAGCACCGGTGCCGGTGCCGATTCGCCAAAAACGTCGATGCCAACCACCGCAGCGCAGCCATACTTCCACCAACCATCGGTCACGCCCATCTCGACGGCCACGCGTGGCACGCCGGCAGGTAGAACGGCCCTTTTGTAGGCGCTGGTTTGTTGATCAAATGTGGTGCTGCTGGGCATGGACACTACACGAACAGCTATCTTTTTAGTAGCGAGAAGTTCCTGCGCCTGCAATGCCAATTGCACCTCTGAGCCGCTCGCAATGATGACCGCCCGGGGCTTCCTGTTCAGACCCACCTCGCTCGGCTCGGCCAGCACGTAGGCGCCCTTGCTGATGTCAGCCAGGCCGGGCTTGGGGGCATAGTTGAGGTTCTGGCGCGACAGCAGCAAGGCGGTGGGCTTGCTCTGGTTGCGCAGAGCCACCGCCCAGGCCACTGCGGTTTCGGCCGTGTCCGCGGGGCGCCAGACGTCCAGATTGGGAATCAGGCGCAGACTCGCAGCGTGCTCAACCGATTGGTGCGTCGGGCCGTCCTCGCCCAGGCCGATCGAATCGTGCGTAAACACATGCACGACACGCAGCTTCATCAATGCGGCCATGCGGATCGCGTTGCGGCTGTAATCGCTGAAGGTCAGAAAGGTGCCGCCGTACGGAATGTAGCCGCCGTGCAGCGCGACACCATTCATGATCGCGGCCATGCCGAATTCGCGCACGCCGTAGTTGATGTGGCGTCCGCCATTGCCCAGGCCGCTAAAGGAGTCAAAGCGCAAATTCGGCGTGCTCTTGGTATTGGTCAGGTTCGAGCCCGTGAGGTCGGCCGAGCCACCGAGCAGTTCCGGCAGCGCCGCGGTAAACGCTTCCAGGGCCAGTTGCGAGGCTTTGCGCGAGGCCAGCGTCTGCGCAGCGCTGTGCGCGGCCACCACAGCATCGACGGCAACCTGATTGAAGTTGCGGGGCAGCTCGCCCTTCATCCGGCGCACCAGCTCCTGCGCCAGATCCGGGTGGGCGCTGCGGTAGGCGGCAAAGCGTTCGTTCCAGACCTGTTCGGCGGCGTGGCCCGTGGCACGCGCGTCCCAGGCGGCGTACACAGGCTGCGGGATGACGAACGGCTGCGCTGGCCAGCCCAGGGCTTCGCGCGTCAGGGCG
>JAKANU010000167.1 GCA_021812315.1 Pseudomonadota bacterium | reverse complement strand
CCGCTTGATATCGACCGGGCCGTCGATGCCGCTTTCGGCGATCAGTATGCGCTCGGCCGGGACCAGCGGCGCCAGCCGCTCGGTGGTGGCGAGGTCGGTCTTCATGGTCTTGAGGTTGCGGTTGTTGACCCCCACCAGCGGAGTCTTGAGCTTCAGCGCCCGGTCCAGTTCCGCCTCGTCGTGGACCTCGACCAGCACGTCCATCTCGTAGCCGAGCGCGATCTCCTCCATCTGCGCCATCTCGGCATCGGTGAGGGAGGCGGCGATCAGCAGCACACAATCGGCGCCCAGCGCGCGGGCCTCGACGATCTGATACGGATCGACCATGAAATCCTTGCGCAACACGGGCAAATGGCAGGATGCGCGGGCCTGCTTGAGATAGTCGATGCTGCCCTGGAAGAACTGCACATCAGTGAGCACCGACAGGCAGGCCGCCCCGTGCTCGGCATAGCTCTGTGCGATGTCGGCAGCGATGAAATCCTCGCGCAAGACGCCCTTGGACGGGCTGGCCCTCTTGACCTCCGCGATCACCGCCGAGTGCCCGGCAGCGATCCGACGACGCATGGCACCGACAAAGTCGCGCGTCAGCACCCTGGAGTGCGCGTCCGCGCGCATGGCTTCAAACGACTTGCGCTTCTTTGCCGCCGCCACCTCGCGGCGCTTGACGGCAACGATCTCCTGCAGAATGTCGCTCATGCGTTTTCCTGCGCAGCCAGGCGCCTGGTGACGTCGATCAGCGCCTCCAACTTGGCCCTGGCTGCTCCTGATTCAATAGCTGCGCGTGCAAGCTCCATGCCGTGCGCCATGCTATTGGCCACATTGGCCGCGTACAGCGCGACACCGGCATTGAGCACCACGGTATCCCGGGCCGGTCCGCTCTGGTTGTTCAGAACACCGAGCAACATGGCTTTCGAGTCGGCGACGGATTCCACCCTGAGCGCGCGGTTGCTGGCCATCACGAGGCCGAAGTCTTCGGGGTGGATTTCAAACTCCGTGACCTGCCCACCCTTGAGTTCACCGACCAGCGTGGCCGCCCCCAGGCTGACCTCGTCCATGCCGTCACGGCCAAACACGACGATGGCGTGCTCGGCACCCAGGCGCTGCAGCGCCCGTACCTGAATACCCACCAGATCGGGGTGGAAGACCCCCATCAGGATATTCGGCGCACCGGCCGGATTGGTCAGGGGTCCGAGAATATTGAAAATGGTGCGGATGCCGAGTTCCCGGCGGACCGGCGCCACGTTTTTCATGGCGGGGTGATGATTGGGCGCAAACATGAAGCCCAGGCCGAGCTCGGCAATGCACCGGGCGATCGCCGATGGCGGCAAGTTGATATTCAAGCCCAGCGCTTCGAGCACATCGGCGCTGCCGCTCTTGCTGCTCACCCCGCGTCCACCGTGCTTGCTGACCTTGGCGCCGGCGGCGGCGGCGACAAACATCGCGCAGGTCGAAATATTGAACGTATGCGAACCATCGCCCCCAGTACCCACGATATCCACCAGATGCATTTTGTCGTCGACTTGCACCTTGGTCGACAACTCGCGCATTACCTGAGCGGCGGCGGTGATCTCGCCAATCGTTTCCTTCTTCACGCGCAAGCCGGTAATCAGCGCGGCCATCATCACCGGCGACATCTGTCCGGACATGATCTGGCGCATCAGATGCAGCATTTCGTCGTGAAAAATCTCCCGGTGCTCAATGGTGCGCTGCAGCGCTTCCTGGGGTGTGATATGCAGGGTCAGGTTCGACATAGGAATGGCTTCAGGTTGCTTTCAGGTCCGCAAGCGGAAAAACTCGTGCACCGCGGCCAAGGTGCGATCAATCGCCGCAGCGTCAACATCGAGGTGCGTCACAAAGCGCAGACGATACAGTCCGGTCGCCAGCACACCGCGTGCCGCCAAAAAGGGAAGCAGTTCCGCGGCGCGCGCCTTCGCCGGGCCGACCAGATCGACAAACACGATGTTCGTCTGCGGTGGTTCCACCTGCACCCCGGCGATCCCGCTCAGACCAGTCGCCAGGCGTTGCGCCAGCGCATGGTCCTGGGCCAGCCGCGCCACCTGATGGTCCAGCGCCCAGGAGGCCGCCGCCGCCAGCACGCCGGCCTGGCGCATGCCGCCGCCGGCCATCTTGCGAAGGCGATGGGCTCGGGCGATGAACTCGGCACTGCCACACAGAGCCGAGCCCACCGGAGCACCCAGCCCTTTGCTGAAGCACACGGAGACGCTGTCAAAGAGTTGCGCGATGCGCCGGGCCTCGGCCTCGATGCCAGCACCGGTCACTGCCGCCTGGGCCACGGCAGCGTTGAACAGACGCGCGCCATCGAGATGACAGGCCAGATTCCTGCGCCGCGCCAGTTCCGTCGCCTGACGCAAATAGTCGAATGCCATGACTTTGCCGCCCAGGGTGTTCTCCAGCGCCAACAGGCGTGTGCAGGCAAAGTGGGCATCGTCGGGCTTGACGGCGGCTTCAATGTCTGACAGAGACAGGCTGCCATCAGCCTGATGCTCCAGCGGCTGTGGCTGCACACTGCCAAAGACGGCGGCACCACCACCTTCCCAGCGGTAGCAATGCGCAAACTGACCGACGATGTACTCGTCGCCGCGTCGGCAGTGCGACAAAATGGCGCACAGGTTGCTCTGCGTCCCGGTGGGCATGAACAGGGCCGCCTCGAAGCCCAACAGCTCAGCGATCTTCTTCTGCAGCGCATTGACGCTCGGGTCATCGCCAAACACATCGTCGCCGAGCAAGGCACCGGCCATGGCCGCGCGCATGCCCGGGCTTGGCCGGGTCACCGTGTCGCTGCGCAGGTCCACCGCAGGTGTCAGCGATTCATGCATGTCATTCCCCTCCAAAGCCCGTCACCATTGCATAGTGCGCTATCATTTTCATATCAAGAAGTTCTTCAGAAGAGCGTGACCATGCTCGCTCAAAATGCTCTCCGGATGAAACTGAACGCCCTCAATATCGAAGTCCCGATGCTTCACGCCCATGATCTCGCCATCTTCGCTCCAGGCGGTGATCTTCAGGCATGCCGGGCAGCTTGAGCGTTCAATCGCCAGCGAGTGGTAGCGGTTCACCGAAAACCGGGTCGGCAGTCCTGCAAAGACGCCCTCCTGCGTCGTGCTGATGACGCTGGTCTTGCCGTGCATCAACTGCTGCGAGCGTACGATTCTGCCGCCGAAGGCGGCGCCGATAGCCTGATGCCCAAGACAAACCCCCAGGATCGGCAGCCGACCGGCCAAATGCCCGATTGCCGCCACCGAGATGCCCGCTTCGGCCGGGGAACATGGCCCCGGGGAAACAACCAGACGCTCGATGTCTGCCGAGTCAACCCGCGTGCTGATCTCCGCGAGCGTGATCTCGTCATTGCGAACAACCTCAACGCTGGCACCCAGTTCGCCCAGATACTGGACGATGTTGTACGTGAAGCTGTCGTAGTTGTCGATCATCAGTATCTTCATGAGCCGCTCCCTCCGGGCGCGGCACCGGCCTGCTGATAAAGCTCGAAGCGATCCCGTCCAGCTGACTTCGCGCGGTACATCGCGGCATCGGCATGCAGGCTCAATTCGGCGACATCACGCCCATGCTCGGGGTAAATGGCAATGCCGATGCTCGAGGATATGCCAACCGTCTGCCCGCGCGGCAACTCGAACGGCTCGACCAGGGACCGGCGCACTTTCTCGGCCACCGCCAGCGCATCCCCGGGCACTTCGACCACCGTCAGCAGAATCACGAATTCGTCGCCGCCCGTGCGTGCCACGGTGTCGGACTCGCGCACACAGGCTTGCAGTCGCTGCGCCACAGCCTGCAGCAAATCGTCGCCGACCTGATGCCCGTATTCGTCGTTCACCGGTTTGAACTTGTCCAGGTCAATAAACAGCAGGGCCAGGCGTCGCTTGTCGCGCTTGGCCTGAATCACCGCCCGCTGCAAGCGGTCTTCCAGCAAACGGCGATTGGGCAATTGCGTCAAGGCGTCATGAAAGGCCAGTTGCTTGATCTCGTCCTCGGCAGCCTTGCGCAAGGTGATGTCCGTATGTGTGGCCACATAATGGCTGATCGCTCCCTGCTGATCACGCACCACCGACACATTCAGCCAGACCGGGAACTCCTCCGCGTTCTTGCGCCGGCTCCAGTACTCGCCTTGCCAGAACCCTTCGCGTCCGATGTCCTCCCACATGGCGTCGAAATACGCCTGGTCGTGTCGGCGCGAACGCAACAGTCGGGGCGACCGGCCCACGATCTCCGACGCGGTATAGCCAAACAGGTCAGTAAAGGCACGATTCACGCGCAGGATCTGCAGGTTTGCGTCGGTCACCACAATCGCCTCCTGGCAATCGAAAACTGCAGCGGCAACGCGCAAGTCCGCTTCCTGCATGTCACGCAGGGTCACGTCTTCGGTGGCTCCGATCAGGCGGCTGGGTGTGCCTTGCTCGTCGCTGTGCAGCGCCGCGCGGTTGCGCATGAAGCGGATGCTGCCATCCTTGCGTCGAACACGGAAGGTCAGGTCGAACACCTGCCCGCGATGAATCGTGGCGCGGGTAGCCTCGGTCATACGCTCCAGTTCACCGGGCAAAAGCAGTGCACGCCAGTCGTTGTTGAGATCGTTGACGGACTCGCGCCTGAGTCCGAACAGGTCAAACATCGCATCGTCCCAGTAGTAGCGTCCGCTGCGCAGGTCGTACTCCCAGATGCCGACACCGCTGGCCTCGGTGGCCAGCCGCAGACGCTGATTGCTCACGCGCGTGCGCTCCAGCTGGCGCCGGTAGTAGAACAGCGCCACGCTGGAAAAGAGCACCACGGCGAGGTACAGCGCGAACTGGTTTCGAACATCGTTTTTCCACTGTGCAAACAAACTGTCGCGGTGGCGCGAGATCGCGATCACCAGGGGCTTGTCCATGAACAGCCCGACGGGTTGTATCGTGCGCATCACATACAGGCGCTCGTCACCGGTCACCGAACTGATCCCGGTAAATTGCGCTGCAGGCATGTCCGGTCGGTAGTGCTGGGCAAACAACGAGTCCGGGGTCAGCAAATGCTGACCGACCACGCCCGGTGTCGGGGGCTCGACGACGAACGCCGTGCCGTCGCCATGCAACAGGGTCGAGCGCATATCGCTGACGTGATGCATGCTGTTGAGCATGATCTGCAGATCCAGCGGGTCCACCGTGGCGGCCACGACACCGATGAAGATTCCCTGGGCGTCCAGCAAGGGGCGCGCCAGACTGATGACATAACCGTCGAGCGCCGACTGAAACGGCGCACTGACGTGCAGGGTCTTCGGGTTCAGGCTACGTCGCGCGGTCTGGTAATACTCACGCAGATGAAAATCACGCCCGATCAACTCCTCGCGGTTCGACAGCATCACCCGGCCCTGGGGGTCGAGCACCTGAAACGTCTTCACCGAAAGCATACCCACTCGCAAGGTCTTGAGGTGGCGGATCGCTTCGTCCTGACTGACCGCACCGGCGCGCCAATTCGGCTGTTCGTCGATGATCGACTGCAGGCTGTTGTTGATCGCCGTCAACAAGCGGCGTAGATTGTCCTCGATCATTTGCGACTGAATGTTCAGCCGCTCCACCTCGCGCGCCTCAATCCGGTTACGGTCGCGTTGATTTTGCGCAGCCAAATAGGTACCCAAAGCGCCCAGGCACACCGCCATCAGCAACCAATGCCGCCAGCGAAACAGCAAGCCTCTCACTCGAGCCCCTCTTCGACCAGTTCGCTGGCACGCAGCAGGGCACGCGCCTTGGCTTCGGTTTCCTGCCACTCGAGTTCCGGCACCGAGTCGGCCACCACGCCGGCAGCAGCCTGCACGTACAGGGTCTGATCCTTGACGATACCGGTGCGGATCGCGATCGCCACATCCATGTCCCCGGCAAAACTGAGGTAGCCGCAAGCGCCGCCGTAGAGTCCGCGCTTGGTCGGTTCGAGCTGATCGATCAGTTCCATGGCGTGCACTTTGGGCGCACCAGTGAGCGTGCCAGCGGGAAAGGTGGCCCTGAGCACGTCCATGCAACTCATGCCGTCGACGAGCTCGCCCTCGACGTTGCTCACAATGTGCATCACGTGGCTATAGCGCTCGACGCTGAAGGCCTCGGTCACCTTGACGCTGCCAACCTTGGCGATGCGCCCGATGTCGTTGCGCGCCAAGTCAATCAACATCACGTGCTCCGCACGCTCCTTGGGGTCCTGCACCAGTTCAACTTCGGCGGCCTTGTCCTTCTCTGGCGTGGCGCCGCGCGGGCGCGTCCCCGCCAGGGGCCGAATGGTGATCTTCTGCTGGCCCTCGACCTGCTCTTGGCGCACCAGAATTTCGGGCGAGGCACCGACCACATGGAAATCCCCAAAGTGGTAGTAATACATGTAGGGACTCGGATTGAGCGAACGCAAGGCCCGGTACAGGCTCAGGGGCGATTCGGTAAAGCG
>JAKANU010000166.1 GCA_021812315.1 Pseudomonadota bacterium | reverse complement strand
GAGCAACTACATCATGGCCATCTCGCAGCTTGCGCAAACCTCGCTACGCTCGGTCATTGGCAAGCTTGAGCTGGACAAGACCTTTGAAGAGCGCGACATCATCAACGCCCAAGTGGTGCAGGCGATCGACGAAGCTGCGCTGAACTGGGGCGTGAAGGTCCTGCGCTACGAAATCAAGGACCTGACTCCACCCAAGGAGATCGTGCACGCGATGCAGCAGCAAATCACGGCGGAGCGGGAAAAGCGCGCGCTGATTGCCGCCTCAGAAGGTCGGCGCCAGGAGCAGATCAACATCGCCACCGGCGAACGCGAGGCCTTCATCGCCCGTTCGGAGGGCGAAAAGCAGGCCGTTATCAACAAGGCGCAAGGTGAGGCACAGTCCATCCTGGCGGTGGCCGAGGCCACGGCGCAGGCGATCGAGCGTATTGCATCGGCCATCCGCCAGCCCGGCGGCGCCGAGGCGGTTCAGCTCAAGGTGGCGGAAAAGGCCGTCGACGCGTACTCGAAAGTCGCCGGTGAATCCACCACCACGCTGATCGTGCCAAGCAACATGACCGAGGTGTCGACCCTGATCGCCTCGGCCATGAAAATGCTTCAGGCGCAGCGCCCCGCCTAGCCCGTGCCGCCCGCGTGCGGAATCAGTGGCAGTGGTTTGCGCCGCAGCCGCGAGAAGTCGTTGTCCCGAAGCACCCCTTGCAGAAAACGCAGGTTGCGCTGCATGGTCCTTGTGTACGGGTCTTCCCCGCCAAAATGCGGCGCGATGTAGCGATAGCAGCGCTCAAAATCACGCTCCAGCCGTGGTTGCGCCACGTGTTCGTAGAAGTCCGGTGTCTTGCGCAGCAGGTCTTCGGCAGAGGCATACAGCACGCTTGTCTCCCCGTTGGGTAAGGTCTGGCGGTCCAGGCCGGCCAGCACAAACTCCGGGAACAGGAAATCCCGGCAGCGTTCCAGGTAATAGCGCCCGCCAATCTGGCTCACCAGGTCCACCGTGCCCAGCATCCGCCCGACCATCAGTTGCTGCGCCGTCCGGGCTGCCAGGCTGATCGCCACCGGTTGATGGAAATTCGTGGCGTGGATCAGCTCCACATGTTCAGCCATCCTGGCATACGGGCCGCGGGCGAAATAGGCGCGCGCGAAGTCAATGCTGCGTTGCTCGTGTTCATGCACCAGGGTGGCGCCATGCATGCCGGCCTCACTATCGCGCCTGAGAAAGCCGACATCGTGAAACAGGGCCAACAGAACGGCCAGTGTCGCGCCCTCAGGACCCAGCGATGGAAGACCGGCTTCGTGTCCGATTTCGTAGCCGTCGACCATGCGCGCCATGAGCAGCACCGTGCTCAGCGCATGACGCAGATCGTGATACGGCGTGTCGCAGCCAAGATAGCCCGGAAAGCGTCCGAAAAAGGCATCGCCGATATCGGCAAAGCAGCGCCGCAGGGGTGCTTCGGCAAAATCGGCATAGCGTCGGCCCAGAATAGTGCAGACCGCATCGGCAACCGCGCCAGCGTCCGACACGTTGACGGTGCCGGTTACGTCACTTTGTTCGATGGTCCGGTGCATGAAACCACGTCCTTGCCTCAATCCGGCAACGCAATCTCCTGACCGACACTGAACTGATAGTCCTTGAAGATGTGCTCGGCGCTGAGCAGCTGATAGCGACCATCCTCGAGCTTGCGGCTGGTGTCCTTGAGCCGATAGGTTGCCTGCCCGCAAGTCCACAAATTGAAATTGCGCATATGCGTGCACAGGCAGGTCTTGTCCCGCACCGAAACCACTTTGGCCTTGGGGTGCAACGCCACCTGCTCGTTGTAGGCGGTGATGTAGGAGCAGCCACCCGAGCCGTCGAGCAGATAGCCGTAGGCCTCGCAATTCGGACGAATCCCCGCGCCTATGGCCGGTGAACTCCTGAGCATGCGCATCGGGTAGCCGGTCGGTGAAATCGTGTTGACCACGATGTCCTCCTCGCTGGCCTTGAAATACTCCTGCTTTACTTTTGCCGGCAAACCGCATTCCTTGGCCACGGTGAACCGGGTCGCAACCTGCACGGCGGCCGAGCCGCTTTGCAGGTAGGACACGGCGTCGCCACCGGTGAATATGCCCCCGGCTGCGATCACCGGTATGGCCAGTTGTTCTGCGGCCAGATAGTTCAGCACCTCAGCGGTGATCGTCGCCAGGTCGTAGTTCCCCCAGTCCATGCCAAACCCGAGATGCCCCCCGGCCAGCGGACCCTCCACGACCACGTAATCGGGCAAGCGGTCGAGCTTGGCGTTCTTGCGCAGGAAAAGTTGCAGTGCCCGTACCGAGGACACGATGATGCCGAGCTTCGCGTCCCGAAACCGCGGGTGCCCGGCGAGCATGCCAAACGAGCCCAGATGCAGACCGGCGCTGAGCGTGATGCCATCTATGCCCGCATCAAGCGCCGCAGCCATGCGCACCTGCAGGGTCTCGCGCGGGGCATTCATCGTGAGCTTTTCCATGCAGTTGACAAAAATCAGGCCGTCGCCGCGTTTGGCCAGCATGGCGGCTTCAACGTGGCGTCGGGTCGCCTCCGCCAGCGCCCCAAGATCAAAGCGCACCATGGTCTTGTCGCTGTTGTCGACGTTGTGCCGGTACAGCTTGAGTTTGTCCTTGCCGAATCGCGTGTCGTAACGCCTGTCAGAGACTTCATTGACCATGGCATCGGAAATGTGCCCGATACCGCCGAGGCGGGCGGCTTCCAGCGCCAACTCGACCGTAGAAATGTCCACGCCCATACCGCCGATCACTATCGGCACAATTTCCTTCTTCCCGAATGTCAGGCGGAAGTCGTCAACACGTTTCATCAAACTCCTTGGGCCTGCATGGCAGGCCGGGCGAACTGCGTCGCCGATGGCCCTGGCACGCTCGGGCAGAAAAGCAGTGCAGGCCGCGACTGGCGCGCATCGCGCGGATTCTAACCGTGCACAGGTTTGGTGTCGTTACGCCGCCGAGCCTGCGCGACAGTCCCCAGCGCTGCGATAGGATATATTGAATCGCAAACCCATTGACACTCTTACCGATATGGCCTTAGCAACTGCAAGAATCCCCCCCCGGCCCCTGCGTGGCGTTCGAGTACTGAGTCTGTGCCTGAACTTGCCTGGTCCGGCGGCGCTGATGCGCTGCCGTGAAATGGGTGCCACCTGCGTCAAGCTCGAACCACCCCCCGGTGCCGGTGCCGCTCCTGGCAGCAGCGGCGATCCGATGGGTATGTACAACCGATCGGCTTACGCGACCCTGAATCAGGGCGTGCGGGTGCTGGTGGCCGATCTGAAAAGCGAGGCTGGCCAGCGCGCGCTGCATCGTGAGTTGGCCAAGGCCGACGTGCTGCTGACCTCGTTCCGCCCCTCGGCGTTGACCAAGCTCAAGCTGCAGTGGAAAGACCTGCACCGCCAGTATCCCCTGCTGTCGCAGGTCGCGATTGTCGGTGCCGGTGGCGCGCGCGCCGAGCAGCCCGGCCACGATTTGACTTACCTGGCCGAGAACGGTCTGGTCGGTGGGCTCGAGCTTCCACCCACGCTCTACGCGGACATGGGCGGCTCGGTGATGGCGGCCGAGGCGGTGTTGCAGGCGCTGCTGCTCTCGCGCAGGAAGAACAAGGGCCATTACCTTGAAGTGGCGCTCTGCGATGCCGCCCGTTACCTTGCCCTGCCACGCACCTGGGGTCTGACCACGCCCGGCGCTGCGGTGGGCGGAGCGCACGCCGGCTACCGGGTCTACGCCTGTCAGGACGGCCGTGTTGCGGTCGCCGCGCTGGAGCCACACTTTGCCAAAGCCCTGTGCCAAGCCGCAGGCGCTGACTACGCCGGCATTGCCAGCATGCTCAGCGCAGCGACGCATCAGCAGATTGCCAGGTACCTGCTCGGGATGACACGCGCGGCGCTGGATAAACTCGCCGCCGAGCGCGACATTCCGCTGCACACGCTAGCAAATTCATAGCTGCCTACGCCCGTCGATATTGCCTTAGCGGTCGATTTACTTTGATTTCCAGAGCACGACAAGGGCCCGCGCCTCAATCGCCTGACCGAGGCCAACCGGCCCCAATTTCTCGGCGGTCTTGGCTTTCACGTTGACCTGATCGCGATCCACGCCAAGGGCTGCGGCGATACGCTCGCGCATCGCGCCAATGTGCGGCGCCAACTTCGGCGCCTGGGCAATCACGGTGCTGTCGACGTTGCCAATCTCGAAGCCGTGTTCGCGCACCAGGCGCGCCGCTTGGCTCAGCAACAGCACTGAATCGGCATCTTGATAACGCGCGTCAGTGTCGGGAAAGTGCGTGCCAATGTCGCCCAGCGCTGCCGCGCCGAGCAAGGCATCGGTGATGGCGTGCAGCAGCGCGTCTGCGTCGGAATGCCCGAGCAGGCCGAGCGTAAAGGGGATCTCGACGCCACCCAACACCAGTCTACGACCCTGCACCAGTGCATGGATGTCCCAACCTTCACCGATTCTGAAATTCATTTCTCTGCCTTCTGATGGCGCGCCATCAACACCGCCTCGGCCAGCGCAAAGTCTTCCGGATAAGTCACCTTGAAATTCTGCGCGCTGCCCGGTACCAGTTTGGGTTGCAAGCCCATCGCCTCCATCGCGCTGGACTCGTCGGTGACGCCGGGCCCGGCTTGGCGCAAGGCGGCTTGCAAGACGTTGATGCGAAACATCTGCGGCGTCTGTGCCAGCCACTTGTCGCTGCGCTGGAGCGTGCCCGCCACCCGACCGGCAGCTTCGCGCTTGAGTGTGTCGGGCAGGCGCAGTGCCAGCAGGCCACCGACCGCGTCGTCGGCGCAGGCGTCAATCAGCCGCTCGATCTGTTCGGTGCTGATCAGGCAACGCGCCGCGTCGTGCACCAGCACCCAGTCGGCAGCGTGGGCGCCGTGCTGAATCAGCCAATCTAGACCATTCAAAACGCTGGCAGCCCTTGTCAATCCTCCACAAGGCGCTACCAAGACGCTAGCGCAATGAGTCGTGAAGAAGTCGTCCCCAGGAGCCACCACCACCAGTGTGTTGACGATGCGGGCGACCTTGGCAAACGCCGCCAACGTATGCAACACCAGCGGCTGGCCCGCCCGCATCTGGTATTGCTTGGGGCCGCCGGCGCCTGCACGCTCGCCAGCTCCGGCGCAGGCGATCAGCGCCCAGATGCGGGTTTGAGGGGTTGATTGCGGAAGCGCAGCAGTCATGGGCGTGGCCCCATTCTAAAATCGAAAGCATTCATGGACTTACCCAAACTGCTCTCGGGCAAGCGCTTTATCCTGCCACGCCCGACAGGCTCCGCCGACGCCCTGCTCCTGGCCGAGTTGGCGCGACGCGAAAAAAACTCCGCCCGATCCACGGCCATCGTCACCGCCGACGCCCTGGACGCGCAACGTCTGATTGCCGAGATGGCATTCTTTGCGCCCGAATTGCGCTGCGTGCTTTTTCCCGACTGGGAGACGCTGCCGTTTGACAGTTTCTCGCCACACCAGGACCTGATCAGCGAGCGCCTTGCGACTCTGTGGCGAATCTCGCAGCAAGACGCCGACGTGGTGCTGGTCCCGGCGACAACGGCTCTGTACCGGCTGGCGCCCCCGAGCTTTCTGGCCGCCTACACCTTTCATTTCAAGGTCAAACAAAAGCTCGATGAAGCCAAACTCAAGGCGCAATTGACGCTGGCGGGATACAGCCATGTGACGCAGGTGGTTGGCCCTGGCGAATACGCAGTGCGCGGTGGCTTGATCGACCTGTTTCCGATGGGCTCGGCGGTTCCCTACCGTGTCGATCTGTTTGACGATGAGATCGACAGCATCCGCAGCTTTGACCCCGACAGCCAGCGCAGCCTGTACCCGGTGCCCGAAGTGCGGCTGCTGCCCGGGCGTGAGTTCCCGATGGACGAGGATGCGCGGGGCCGCTTTCGCAGCCGTTGGCGAGAATTGCTCGAAGGCGACCCGACGCGCAGCCGCATCTACAAGGATATCGGTGCCGGCATTGCCACCGCGGGTATCGAGTACTACCTGCCGCTGTTCTTTGACGAGACGGCTACGGTGTTTGACTACCTCGGCGCGCAGGCCAGTGTGGTGCTGCACGGCGATATTGAAGGTGCCTTCAGTCATTTCTGGCGCGACACCAGGGAGCGCTACCGCCTGGTGCAGGGCGACCCGGAACGCCCGGTATTGCCACCGGAAGCCCTGTTCCTGAGCGCCGAGCAGTTCTTTGCCAGGGTCAAGCCCCACGCGCAATTGGCGATCAGACCGGCGGCGCTACAGCCCCGGTCGCAGGAGCCATCAGCCGGCCCTGCGAGCACGGAATTTGTCGAGTTCGCCAGCCTGCCGCCGCTGACCGTGGTGCGTGGTGCCGAAGATCCGCTCTCGCGCCTGAAAAATTACGCCCGCAATACCCAGCAGCGCATTCTGATCCTGGCCGAGAGCGAGGGCCGCAAGAGCAGCCTTCTTGATTTCTTGCACGCCAGTGGCCTGACGCCGCCCTCGTTTGATTCGCTGGCCGAGTTTGCGCGCAGCA
>JAKANU010000165.1 GCA_021812315.1 Pseudomonadota bacterium | reverse complement strand
TTTTGAGAGCATGTTTTCGCGTGCCAACGAAATTGGCGCGGACTACACGATCGCGCTTGCAACGGATCTGACGCTGCGTGGGCGGCCGTCGTGCGGTCGCGCCTTTGCGGTAAACAAGAGCGTCGCTGCGATATCGACGAGCAGAACGGCGTTCCTGGTTATGGGGGCGACTTGCAAGGCACAAACCCTGGCGCATGAGTTGGGGCATTTGATGGGTCTGAATCATGGTGCGCTGATTGCGAAATGCACTGGAAATCGGACCCACATGGCGGCCATTGCACCTTACGCAAACGGCTGGGGACAGGGCCATTGCGACGGGGTGCCGCAAGAGGGCGCGTTCGGCACGATTATGGTCGGCGGGTACATGAAACATGTCGACGGCAAGAATGGAGGGTTGCCGATGTTTTCAAACCCGCGAATCGAGGATCCTCGTTGCGGCCCGATGCGACGGTGCGGAGACTTGCTTCTTGGGGACAGTGCGCGGGCTCTCAATGAATACGCACACCTCTATGCAGCCCACGAGGAACCAGACGTCCACACGCTGGCGTTTCCCAGCCCTGAGCTCAAGGCGTGCATCGTAGAGAAGTACCGCGGCGTCGAGATC
Organism: Pseudomonadota bacterium; assembly: GCA_021812315.1. Taxonomy (GTDB): domain Bacteria; phylum Pseudomonadota; class Gammaproteobacteria; order Burkholderiales; family Burkholderiaceae_C; genus Rhodoferax. Next base: position 5,904 of record JAKANU010000165.1, on the reverse strand, counting down.
GTTGATATGAAGGAACTCATTTGTCCGGGACGCGGTATCCGGACTCTGGCAGGTATCGAGCAATTGCAAGCGCTCACGTCTATCGATGTATCCAATAATGCGATTGCTGAGGACTCGCTGGCTCAACTCGACGCGCTTACGAAGCTGGCGACGGTCGACCTGCGTGGCAACGAAGCCATGGCCTGCGCGTCCCTCGCACAATTGGCGCGAAGACAAGACCTCAAGGTAATCGCTCCAGTGCGCTGTCGATGATCAAGCGGGACTGGCCGTGTCGGACCGGGCGGTCAAGCGATGCCCGGGCCTGTGACGCCGTCAAAGCCCAGGGACGCCAACAGCGGCAGGTCGGTCTGGTTGTCCACACCTAGTGCCACCACGGTGATGCCAAGGTTGTGCGCCATCTTGCACAGCCCCTTGAGAAACTCCTGATTGCCTGGGTTGGCCGCGATATCGCGTACATAGCTCGGATGAACCTTGATGTAATCGAGTCCGAGATCGGCGAGCAGCGCGCTGTCGGCGAAGCGCTGTCCGAAGTACTCCACGCCGACGCGGCAGCCAAGCTGTTTGAGACTGTGCACCAGGTCACGGAAGGCATCAAACTGGCGGAAGACCCCATACTCTGGTACCTCAAAAAGCAGGCGCTTGCACGCCTGCGGGTAGGCCTTGAGTAGCTCCATAAGCTGATGGCGGAAGTTGAAGTCGGTGATCGTGTCGGCCGACAAATTGACTGCAATATCCCCGGAACTCGCACGCAATTGCTCTATGGCCAGCTTCACAACGCCAAGGTCGATTGGCGCGGTGAGGTTGAGTTGCGCTGCCATCGGCATAAAGTCGCCTGCTGTCAGCACCGCTTCGTGCGCGTCGACCTGAAGACGCAAAACACCCTCACGGTGCAACGGTCGCGAACCATCGCCCGAGACGACCGGGAAAAAGTTCAGCACCATCCGGCCGCCGCCTACCGCCTCGGTCAGCAGCGTGTGCCATTGTTCGGACGCAATGGCGGCTTTCGCCTGGGCGTCCTCAACCGCGTGCCAACTGTTGGGTCCTTTCTGGCTGGCTTGGGCCAGCGTTTCATTGGCACGGGCGAGCAATTCGCCCATGTCTTGCTCGCGGTGATAGCGAACCGCACTGATATGGAACAAGTCAGCGATCTTGTCACGCCACTTGGGCAAGACATTGTTCGCCAGCCTCTCGTGTATGCTCATCGCCGCCGCTGTCGCGGTAACATAGGTCGGGCAAAGGACAGCAAAATCGGCTCCCTTGAGCCGTCCGGCGCGCTGTCCGACGTGTCCGTTGCCGCTGTCGTACAGTTCGGTCGCCACATCCTTGAGCAGTTCGTTGGTCTGCTGGCGGCCGAGTTGCGTGTTGAGCTCATTCACGTCGGGAAGACGCACAAGTACCAAGCTGCCGTTGGAACTGAATTGATCACCTTGCAGCGCTTCACGCAGGTGAGACAGGAAGTACTCGCGACTGGACAAACCAGTGACGGCGTCGCGGTTGACTTTCTGCCGCAGGGCTTCGAGGCGCGCGCCCTCTTCACTGAACATGGTCTTGAGCCGAGCAACCATGTCGTTCATGGCGCGTGCGACGCTCCTGAGCTCAAGCGTCCGAGGCTCCGCGATTGTCAGGAACCTTCGTTCGGCAATGGCTTGCGCCTGCCCAACGAGCTCCGCGAGGGGCCGGGTAATGAAGCGTATGAGCAGGGTGCCGAGCAAGCCCGTCACGCCGGCGCCGATCAGAAACCACATCAGCAGTTTGACGGCTCCATCCCACAGGCTCTTATACGCGTAGATGTCCTGACTGGCCAGCGTCACTGCGCCGTATTGCTTCCAGCCGTCCTGTATCAGGGCTTGTCCCGGTGCGGCGTGCAGGGGAATCAGCGCGGCGAACCACGCTGGTGCACCCAGCAGCTTGCTGGTCGCAACTCGCTCTACGAGGGTGTTGCCCTCGGGGGAAGTGATGCGGATGAACCGGTAATGGCCGACGTCAAATTGGGCCGCCACTTGAAGCTCGACGGTGACTGGGTCCTTGGGCATTTGCGACAGTGACAGGGCCAGTGCCGTCGCGTTGTCGATGTTCTTCACCTGCAACTGCTGTTCAAGGTAGTGGCTCGCGGAGAGCACGCTGACGATCAGGCTACCGCCAAAGGCGACGATCATGACCAGAATGATGGCAATCCACAATTGTTTGATGAGTGACATGGTGATGGGCTCGCAGGACAAAAAGGGCAGGCAGGAAGTTGGGGCGCTAGCAGATCAGAGACCCTCCTGACGCATACGCTGAAGAACGTCGCGCCAGCGCGACAGGCGGGAAGTCGGGTCGGCGGAAGAGGCCGCCGAAGTACCGACCCACAGTCCGTCGCTGTTGAAGCTAAAGATCGGTGACAGGTCGGCGCGCTGCGAGGCAGGGCGCACGCTGCTGATTAAGTTGTCCAGAACCAGCGGCTCGCTCGTAGCCTGCGGGTAGTAACCCAGTACCATGTGGGCGATCGATGCGGCACCACTTCTGGCGCGCACATAGATCAGGCGCAACCGCTCATTCTCGACGCCAAGCAGTTGCAAGGTGATGTATTTTGCGATCGCGAAATCCTCGCAGTCTCCGGCACCGCGGCCCATGAATTCGAGCGGCGTGGCCCAATAATCCTCCTGTTGCCAGACTTCCATGTCAGTGCGAAAAAGCATGCGGCGGTTGAAGAAAGCGTTGACGGCCTCCAGCTTTTGCGTCTCGCCGAGCGTGCGCGACTCCTCAATCAGACGTCGCCATTCGCCCACCGTCTGGGCCGCTTGGGAACCGTAGCGTTCAAGCGCCAGCGCCTGAGTCTGGTCCAGATTCGGCGTTGCCAGCGAGCTTGCCAGGGTCAGCCATACCACAACCACCAGCGCCCTTGAGACGGCCACCCACAACTCGCTAACGGGGGACGCGATGCGGGTGCGGTTGGTGTTGAGCATGCCTGAGGGGCTAGCGCGAGGCTCCCGGGGTAGTACGCCGACCTTCATTATCCGCTGGGCTATGCAAGGAATCATTATCGATGTATAACCGAGCTTCGTGTTCGGGTATTGCATCCGATTTGTATCTAGTTTGGCACGGAGGTTACAAATGAGGAACAAGTTGTCGCTTGCGGTGGCGCTGGCGCTCGCAAGTTGGGGATCGATGGCGCAAAGTCTACCTGGGCCCCTGGTCGAAGCCGCACGTAAGGCCGTCGTAAGCAACCCGGAAGTGCAGGCGCGCTGGAACGGCTTCAAAGCTGCCACAGACGAACGCGATGTTGCCAAGGCAGGCTATCTCCCGCAAGTTGACCTGCTGGCAGCGATCGGCCGAGAGGATCGCGTGAACCCGGTGGCTGACTATGGCACCTACGGGTTTCGTACAACGCAGCTAACGCTTAACCAAATGCTTTTCGACGGCGGCTTTACCCCGAGCGAGGTCAAGCGCCTGGGGTACGCCAAGCTGACGCGCTACTACGAGTTGACCGAAGTCTCGGAAACGGTTGCACTTGAGGCCGTGCGAGCCTACAGCGATGTATTGCGCTACCGGGAATTGGTGGATGCAGCGACACAAAACTATGCGGAACACAAGCAAACAGCCGCGCTCGTGGAGGAACGTGCCAAAGCCGGCGTGGGGCGCGGTGTCGATGTCGAGCAGGCCGCAGGCCGACTTGCGCTGGCGGAGTCCAACCTTTTGACTGAATTGACAAATTTGCATGACGTGAGTGCCCGGTATCTTCGGGTTGTCGGGGAAAAACCCCCAGCTATACTGCCCCCTTTTGCGCAGCAGTTCAGGCTTGGCACCATGCCTTCCTCGGTCGAGGTCTTGATGCGTGATGGCCTTCAAGGGAGTCCGACACTAAACGCCGCCGTGGAAAATGTGCGCGCCTATCGGCAAGCCATTGAGACACGCAAGTCGTTCTACAAGCCACGGGTGGATTTTCGCGCTTACCAGAACTGGGACAGCAACACGGGGGGCGTGACAGGAACGACACGCGTGCAGGGGATTGAACTGGTGCTGGCCTACAACTTGTATCGTGGTGGCGGCGACAGTGCGCGCGAGCGCCAGGCGGTTGCCCAAGGCGAACAGGCTCGCGATCTGCAGGAAAAAGCCTGTCGAGATGTGCGTCAGACACTATCCATCGCCTACAGCGATGTGCGCGCCATCGGCGAGCAACTGCGCTATCTCGACCAGCATCGCCTGTCGGCGGAGAAGTCGCGCGAAGCGTATCGCCAACAATTCGAAATCGCCCAACGCACCTTGCTCGATTTGCTCGACAGTCAGAACGAGTATTTTGAGGCGTCGCGTGCGTATATCAATGCCCGACACACGCAGATCGTGGCGCAGGCACGCACGTTGGCGGGCATGGGGCAACTGGTTGCCTCCATGGGCGTGACTCGAACAGACCTTCCCAGCGCCAAGGATGCCGGGCAGGATCGCACCAGTATTGATCCGGCCGAGCTGTGTCCGTTGGAGGAAGATGTCGTGGAGTCGATGGACCGCATCAAGTCGCGGGTCGTGATTCCAATGCGTGCTCGTCCGGCGGCGCCTGTACCTGCGCCGACTCCGCTGCCCCCCACCAAGGTCAGTTTGTCGGCCGACACCCTGTTTGATTTTGACAAGTCCAATCTCAAACCCGAGGGGCTCGCAAAACTCGATGGCTTGGTCGAACGCGTCAAGGGCATCGCGCTCGACGTTGTGATTATTGTTGGGCATACCGACTCCATTGGCAGCGAGGAGTACAACAAGCGCCTGTCGCTGGCGCGAGCAAATTCGGTCAAGGCCTACCTGGTGGCCAAAGGCATCGACGTCAAACGGATACGCGCTGAGGGCAGAGGCGAGTCTCAGCCGGTTGCTGACAATGCGACCAAGGAGGGGCGCGCCAAGAATCGGCGCGTTGAAATCGAGGTTCTCGAACTCAAGTTCAGTTCCGAAATGAAATTGAAAAACTAGTCTAGTCTTTTGGGTGCAGCGTGCCCCGGTTGCTGCCGCCCGTGGATTCAAGTGCTACAGAGAGTTGCGAGTCGGCAGTCTGATGCGTCGGCTTCTGGCTCTCGGACGAAACCGGATCAATTCAATACCGGTGCGTCCGGGAGTTCGTTTGGGTTGCTCTCGCCGGCCGTCAGCGGGAAGTGCAGGGTCAGCAGGTCCGTAACTGCGTCAATCGCCTGCGCCAGCCCGTCTTCGAATCGACCGGCCCGAAACGCAACGCTCATATCTGACACCATCGTCTGCCAGGTCTGGTCCTGGACCCGATCGTTGAGCCCGCGATCAGCGACCAGTTCAATGGAGTTTTCGGCGAGCAGGAGGTAAATGAGGACGCCGTTGTTGTTGGCTGTGTCCCAGACCCGCAGTTTGCCAAACATGGCCAGTGCGCGTGCGCGTATGATTTCTCTGGTCGAGGCCCTGCGCCAGAGGTAACTCAGGGGCAGTCCGGCTTCGACGCAAATCCGAATTTCACCGGAGTGCAGGCTTTCGCTGGCCGTGACTCGTTCACGCAGGCGTTGAGCGACCTCGGGTGGTATCGCGCGCCGACTCGCTGAGGCATCCAGCCAGCGGTGCTTGAATAGTCTGCGCAGACGTTTGATCATTACCAGTCCCCCGAGGCACCGCCACCGCCAAAGTCGCCGCCACCGCCCGAGCTGAACCCTCCACCCGAGTTGCCATCGCCGCCAAAACTGATGCCACTAAAATTTGAACCCCAACCTCCCGAACTGCGTGAGAAGTTGGAAAACAGAGTGATTAGCAGCGCCACCACGCCGGCCATACTGGCGATCAGCAGGCTCGCCGTGAAAAACAGCGCCAGCGCGCCGACCCCGGTGCCGGTAACCAGGGCACCGAGTTTGGTACCCAGCACGCCGCGGATCAGTCCGCCGAATACCGGCACGGCAAAGAAGACAAAGAGCGCGAGATCAACCAAGT
>JAKANU010000164.1 GCA_021812315.1 Pseudomonadota bacterium | reverse complement strand
AGGCGCGATATCAGCGCGGCGTGCAAGGCGCGATTCGGTTGCACCACCTCGCGCAGTGTGCCGTCAACGCGAAAGCGCACGCTCGAATGCTGCTCGTAGGGCTCGATGTGGATGTCGCTGGCGCCGTCACGCGCGGCCTGCGTCAACAAGGCATTGAGCATGCGGATGATGGGCGCGTCGTCGGAGGTTTCCAGCAAGTCCTCGATCGCCGGCAGGTCCTGCATCATTTGCGACAGATCGGCATCGCTTTGGACCTCGCTGACCACTGCGGCGGCGCTGGACTCGCCCTGCGCATAGGCCGCGCTGATGCGCTGAATCAATACTGCAGCGGCCAGCGGCTCGATGTGCTGCACAGCGTACTTGCGCATGACCTCGCCCACCGCACTGGTGTCGGATTGGGCGTGCAGGCACAGGCGCAGCTCGCCGCCATCATCTTCAAGCAGAAGCTGGTGACTGCGGGCGAAAGCGTAGGGCAGCGGGTAACGCATGGCGGCGCGCTCGCCAATCAAGGCTGCTTCTTGAGCTCGGGCGCGGCGGCTCGGGATGCTGGCAGAGCCGGCAACTGCGCTGATTCGTTGACGGGCACCAGCGCGCTGGGCGCGGGCCGGGCATCCTGCAACCCGGCGCGCATCAGATCGTAGCGATCCATCGACAGGCGATCGGTAGCTGCCGCGTCGCGCACCACCACCGGGCGCAAGAACACCATCAGGTTGGTCTTCTTGTGCGAGCGCGTCTCGCTCTTGAACAGGTTGCCAAACAGCGGCACGTCGCCCACGCCAGGAACCTTTTCCTGGCTACCCGCGTACTCGTCCTGCAACAGACCGCCGAGCACCACCACGGATCCGTCTTCGACCAGCACATTCGATTCAATGGTGCGCTTGTTGGTGGTCGGGCCATTGGGCGCGTTGATGGTCGAGGCCAGAACGCTGGAGACTTCCTGGTAGATCGCCAGCTTGATGCTGCCGTTCTCGCTGATTTGCGGGCGCACGCGCAGCGTCAGACCGACATCCTTGCGCTCGATGGTCTGAAACGGATTCACCGTGCCCGAGCCGCCACCGGCATTGGCATTGGTGAATTGACCGGTCACGAAGGGCACGTTTTGTCCGATGACAATCTTCGCCTCTTCGTTGTCGAGCGTGAGCAAATTCGGCGTGGAGAGCACGTTGCCGGTGCCGCTTTCCTCCAGAAATCGGCCCAGAAAGCCCAGCACATAGATGCCATTGGTTTGATTCGCCAAGCCCAGGTTGACGCCACGAGCCGGTGCCACTGTGCCATTGGCCGCGCCCAGCGCGAGGTCGATGATGTTCTTGCCTCCGGTACCAAAGTTGGTGCCCAGAAGCCCGATCACGCTGTCGCCGGCCTTGCCCAGTGCGTTCTGCCACTGGATGCCGAACTCGGCCGCGCGGTCGGCGCTGACTTCGACAATCAGGCTCTCCACGAAGACCTGCGCCCGGCGCGCGTCGAGCTTGTCGATGACGGCGCGCAACTGTCGGTACTGCGGCTCCGGCGCGGTAATGATCAGCGAATTGGTCGCCGTGTCGGCCTGCACCTGCCCACCGTTGACCGACATCGCCGCAGCCGGCATTGCCGCGGCCGCGCCGGCGGTGGCCGGCGCGGCCGGTGTTGGCGTGGGTGTACGCGCCTCGCCGCTCAGGGCGGCGCGCAGACTGGCCGCCAGTTTGGTGGCGTCGGCATTCTTCAGATACACCACGTGAATGTTGCCGGCCGCGCCATTGCCGGTATTCGCCTCGGGTTGATCGAGACGCTCCACCAGTGACTTGGCCAGCGCCAGGCGGGCCGGATTGGCGGCACGCAGAATCAGGCTGTTCGAGCGCGGCTCGGCAATGAGAATGGTGCGAAACGAGGTGTCGGCGTTGGCCGCCGGCGCGCCCGTAGGCTCGATCAGGCGCAGCACCAGCGGCGCCAGATCAACCGCCAGCGCGTGTTTGAGCACCAGCACCTCGACGTCGGTGGCGTTGGAGACATCGACGGCAGCGATGATGCGCGCCAGACGCCGCAGGTTGTCGGCGTAATCGGTGATCACCAGCGAGTTGTTGCCCGGATTGGCGTTGATCGTATTGTTCGGACTGATCAGGGGTCGGAGCAGGGCCACCAGATTCGCCGCGGACTCGAAATTGAGGCGGAAGATCTGCGTGCTGATCTGGTTGCCTGCGCCTCGCTCTCCTGAGGAACCGGCTTCATGGATCGTCACTGCCTGACTCTGCAACTTGGCATCCGCCTCGGGCACGACCTTGTACAGACCGGCCGACTCAACCATGGTGAATCCCTGCAATCTGAGCGCCGCCAGAAACTGGTTCATCGCCGCGCGTGGGCTGACCGGCTTTTCGGTGACCAGGGTGACGACTCCCTTGACGCGCGGATCGACCACCACGTTGAAGCCGGTCATGTTGGCCATGGCACGGGCCACGGCGTCGATCTCGGCGTTGCTGAAATTCAATGTGACCGGCTCACCGGGCTTTGCCGGGGCCACCGTCTGCGCCCACGAATTTGCATAAAAAAAGCCGGAAGCGCCCGCGCTTATTGCGTAAGCAGCTATCAAAACAATAGTGTTTGTGAGGGATCGAAGGCTGCCTGGTTTCATATGAGTTCAACCCAATGTAATGATGGAGCGTGCGCCATCGCGCCGTCCGATGATATTCAAGAGATTGGACAGGGCATCGAGCCGTTGCGCTTCGGCGCTGGCCACGCCGACGAACCTGAGTCTGGAGCCCACCCATCGACCGGTGCCTGACAATTGTAGACTGCCCTCGAGGGTCTCCAGAGTGAAACCCGGCGTCGGCGCACCCGTCAAGTTGATGCGATAACTGCCCATCGGCCGGAGCGTGGACAAACGCGAGGAGATTTGCATCGCATCGAGCCTGGCCCGGCCCTCGAGCAACATGCGGCCCTCGGCCCACTGCACCACCAGGCCCTGGGTGGAGAGCAGCAACTGACCCTGTGCCTGCACCGTGTTCCACGGCGTGCCCAGGCCGCTGAGCCACTGCGCCGGCCATTGCGTCAGGCTGTCCTCGAGCTGCAGGCGCAAACCACCCCAGCGCGGCTGAACCCGCCACAGCCACGGGCGCTGCATGCAGCAGTCGGCAAACAGATCAACTTTGATGGCCGACCAGTGCGGGCGGATGTGCCAGTTCAGGCGCCCGGGCAGGGTCGTGGCGTCGTTGCTGCCCGGTCCGCCGCTGAGAACCAGCCGTGCCGAGCCGTCCCACACGGTGCCGTGCACGTCATCGAACTGCAATCCGGCACTGGCGTCTTGCTGCATCACAGCAGTCAACCAGTGCGCCGGCGCGTAGAGCACGCTCGCCAGCAGCGCACCAAGCAGCATCCCGGCCAGGCACCATCCCCAGGGCGCGGCAGCCGCAGTGGGGGTTCGAATCGCTGAGCGGCTGCGCAACATGGCTCGGGCGCGGCCCCTAGCGCGCCGGCGTGAGCCCGAGATCGAGCACCAGCGAACCGTCCCAGGTTCCGGCTGCGTTTCGCACCAGGCGCGCTTCGCTGGGTACGGCGCGCACGTTCAGCCGCACCTGGGTCAGCCACTGCGCCAGGGCATCCGCCGACACCGCCTTGAGAGTCACCGAAACCCGCTCGCCGCTCACCAGCAACTGCGCCGCAGCGCCCATCGGGCGCACCGATGCTTCAAGCAGTCGGCGCGCCTCGTCGTAGCCGATCTTCGGCTGCGCCTGCAGTGTCCTGGCCTGCGTCTGCAAGCTCTGCATCTGCTGGAGCTCGATTTCGAGTTGCCTGCGCTGCGCCGGCGCGGCCAGCAAGATGCGGCGCGCCGGGTCAATGGCAAACCACCACAGCACAGCCACGAGGACGATCCACAAGGCCAGGAGCAGGGCCTTTTGCTCACGTGCGGAGCATTCCTGCCAGCGCTGCGTCAGGGATGCCGGCAGTCTCATACTCCCCCTCCCGCCTTGACGAGCACGCTGTCACCGTCGGCACGCACCAGGTAACCCCGCGGCTTGAGCTTGAACGCAATGCCCGCCACTTCCTCGGCGCTCAACTGCAGCCCTTTCAGGCGCAGTTCCCCATTGCCATACTCGATGGCCGTGGCCGGGTTACGCGGCGTTGCCACCGCGCCAAACACGCTCATCATCAGGTCCATGTCGCGCGCCGTCGCCGCGCCGCTGGCCTGCTGAAGAATCGCCACTTCGCGGCTCATCTGCAGCGCCGGATCGACCACCACCTGCACCTTCGGAAAGGTGCTGGTCAACACCCCGGCAATGGCAGCGCGCAGCGCCAGCAGTTCGCCGCGCTCACGCCAGGCCATGGCATTCAACCCGGCCACGTTGACCAACAGCGCTGCCAGCAGTGCCCAACGCGCCGCACGCCAGCGCGGCGCCCGGAAAAAGCCGCCCAGCGCAGCCCAGAGCCGGCGATACATCCGGCTGCTGCCCGAGCTGACCAGATCGAACTGCGCCAAATCCCAGCCGGAGCTGATGGCCTGCAGCCGGCGCTGCGCAGGGTGCTGCAAGCTCACGTTGCGCTTGAACAAGTCCTCGGCCAGTGCCGCGACGGCGGGTTCGGCCACGATGTCGTGCTCCGCAGGCCAGTTCAGCAGGGCGACCGAGGCGCGCGACAGCGGCCACGTGGCAAGGCCCGCGTCGCTGCTGAAAATCAGGCTTGCGGCTTGCACGTCGCCGATCACATGCAGCACCTTGGCACCGGATTGAGGGAAGAACTCGGGCACGATCCGGCTCAGCGGGCGACCGGCCTGCTCAAAGCTCTGCATCGCCGCCCGCAACCAGGCACGCTCGCACACGGCAACCCAGATTGGCGCGTCGTCACGGGCGCCAGGCGCCAGCGCAAAATGCAGTTGTGCGGTTTCGTCGAGCAGTTGCTCTTCGAGCAGCCCTTCGAGGACGGCGCGCAAGCGGGTGGACCCGGCGTCGGGAAACGTGCGTCGCCCGAGACTGCCCTTGGGCAGGCGCACCCTGTGCCAGGACAAGCGCTGTGCCGGCACTACCGCCACGATCTCGCCGGCGTTGCCAACCGCTGGCAACAGCGAGAGCGCGGCGCGCGACTGGTCGGCGACCGACTTGCCATCGTGCGTCAGCACATAGTCACAGGCTGAACTCGCATCGCCTGACTGCGCAGAGAGAGTGACGATCAGGGTTGACATGGGCAGCTTCCGGGCGTCATTGTAGGGGGGCGGGCGGTGTCACCCCGCGCCTTCGCGTCAAGACCTTGACTTCGAGCCCGTCGCGCTGCACCAGCGAGAACTCCTGCACCGCGGTCTGCTCCACCTGCAGTCGACCGCGAACTTCAAAAAAGCGCGTCGCCACACTGTGCTGCCCCTCGGTCAGTTTGGTCGCCGGGTTGCCGCTGGCCTTGATGGCATCGGCCAGTGAGCTGAAATGCGTCTGTTCGCGCGCGCGCAGCAGATGATTGGCATCGGCCAATTCGAATCCCGGCACACAGGCGTAGATGGTTTCGGCCGCAGCGGTATTCAGATTCACCGGCGTCGGCACCGGCAGGATCGTGACGTAGTCACGCAGTCGCGCCACCGTGCCCGGCGACACACCCAGCCACGCCAGGTCTTCGAGTTGCTGTGGCCAAAGTGGCAGCGCCAAGTCGCCGCCCGCCGACGTGCTGGTCTGGGCCCGACGCAGGTTGTCGATCAGCACACTCAACTCGCCAGCGGACAGGTTCAGGACCTCGAACAGGCGCTCGAAGGCCCTCTGCGATGGCTCATCGACCTTGCCGCCCTGCACCAGATTGGTGACGTTCAGCCGCGACTGCAAGTCAATGATGCTGCCCGACAGAAAGGCGTCTTGTGACTCCTCGGCAGCGAGCGCATCGTTGCGGTCGGCGGCCAGGAAGGTCGACAGCCTGGCCTGTTCGAGCGGCAAGGCCCAGGGTTCGGCGAGATGATCGGCGCCACCCTTGCGCGCATCCTCGCGCAGGATCAGCCGCGCCCAGTCCAGCGCGCCGGTCAGGATCCAGGCCGATTGGGTGCGGCTGCGCTCGGCGGCTTCGACTTCAATGCTGCGCCACTGTTGCCACATGGCGCTGGCAGCCAGCGCCGCGACCAGCACGACGGTGAGCATCGCCGTCAGGATCGCCGCGCCGCGCTCGCGCTCCGCCATGGACATGCTGGTGGCGTGTCTCATTTGCCACCGCCAACCGTAGGACGCAGCCAGTCGCGCGTGACCACTCCGCTGATGGCCTGCCCGGGCGTCAGCGTCAACACCAGACGGATGCCATCCGGAATGGAAGAATCGGCAGGAACCTTGGTGTCACCACCGGCGCCCGCACTGGAGAGCGGATTCGTCCAGGCGTTGGCACGATAGAAATAGATCTGCCACTGATCGAGTCCGACGATGCTCACTTCACGCAGACGCTCTTCGGCGCTGGGGTTCTGCGCCCACAGCGCGGCCTTTTGCCAGGCCAGTTGCACAGCCTCGCGGCTGCGCAACTCGGGAGACTGCCAGCGCAGCCACTGGCCTCGGCTCTGGGTGGCGCGCCGCGACCAGGCCACCACGCGCAGACCCTCGCCC
>JAKANU010000163.1 GCA_021812315.1 Pseudomonadota bacterium | reverse complement strand
CCCGTGTGCAGCACCAGGTCAACGGAGCGCGGCCAGGGCTCGCGCAACGGGCCCGCTGGCAGCAACAGTCCGTTGCCCGTGCCGCGGTCATCGAACACACATACTTCCAGATTCCGTCGCAAGCTTAGGTGCTGGAGCCCGTCATCGCAGATGACAACTTCCGTGTGCGGGTAATGAGCCAACAGGGAACTCGCGGCATCCGCACGGCGGCGCGCGACAAAGACCGGAACCCCGGTCGCTTGTTTGATAAGGACCGGTTCGTCGCCCGAATCTGCGCTGGTGGACTCGGCCGTCACCTCGCGGCAGTCGCTGGTGTTTCGCCCGTAACCCCGGGCGACGACACCGACTCGATGCCCCTGCTTGAGCAAATGGTGCACGAGTGCGAGCACGACCGGAGTCTTGCCAGACCCGCCGACCAGCACACTGCCCACAACAACGACAGGCACCGGCAGCTGGTGCGTTCTCATGCATCCATGACGGTACAAGCTCGTGCGCAGCGCGACCAGTGCACGCAAGACGAGCGAGGCCGGCCAAAGCAGCCAGACCAGAGGACCGCGTCCACTCCAAAGTTTCGCCATTGCACCGTGGAGCGCTGCATGCGCGCGCGTCCGTCGGATTGACTTAGGGTGTCCCGGCATGCGTTGACGACTGAGTAGCGAAGGTGATTTGCGTCAGTCCGGCCCGGCGTGCTGCCTCCATCACGGTGACCACCGACTGGTGTCGAGCGTTGGCATCGGCGCTGATGACGACAACCGTGTCCTTGGACGCCTTCGCCCCATCCAGCAGCGCGGATGCCAGCGTCTCCACACTGCGGTCAGCAACAGCCACACGATTGACTCTGTACGCACCATCGCTTGATACGGTAACCGATACCTCTTTTGGATACTCACGTTGCGCCTCGGCGTCGGCGACCGGCAGTTTCAGTTGCAACTCGGTGAACCGACTGTAGGTCGTTGAGAGCATCAAGAATATCAACACCACCAGCAGCACATCAATGAACGGGATCAAATTGATCTCGGGTTCCTCGCGCACGCTACGTCGGAAATTCATCGTCATGCTCTGAGGGTCTGGAGATGGCGCGCCAGCCGATCTGCTGCCAGTTCCAGAGTCAGCAGGTAGGCATCCACCCGAGCTCTGAAATAACGCCAAAAGATCAGCGAGGGGATCGCCACGATAAGGCCAAAGGCCGTGTTGTAGAGTGCCACCGAAATGCCGTGTGCCAATTGCGCCGGATTACCGCCTGTGGCCGCCCCCGTCGGGGTCTGCGAGCCGAAGATTTCAATCATGCCTATGACCGTCCCGAACAGCCCCATCAAAGGCGCCGCGGAGGCAATGGTTGCCAGTGCGCTGAGGTAGCGTTCAAGCCGATGCGCAACGACGCGACCTGCACCCTCCATGTTTGCACGCAGATCGTCCTCGCTGCAAAGGGGATTGATGTTGAGCGAATGCAGTCCGCTGGCGAGGACTTCTCCCAAGGCCGAGTTCTGCGATAGTTGCAGCACGATATCGGGCGATGGAACGGCCTTGCGCGACACACTGAGCACTTCCTCCAGCAGCTTAGGTGGCGCGACTTTTCTTGTCTGAAGGCTAATGAATCGCTCGATGATCAGTGTCAACGCCAGGATGGAACAGGCTATGAGGGGCCAGATTGGCCAGCCTGCGGCTTGTATGATTGAAATCAAATGAAGTCTCCGCACAGGTAAAGCACCTTGATTATGTCCCACGCAATGTTTGGTGAAAAAAGCGGGTGCAGGGCATGGTGACGTCGCGGCGATGGCAAGTCGCGGAGCTGTGTCGTGCTATGGCCCATTCGCTTGATTCGGAATTTAATCCCGTATCTGTGCGCGGGGAGGTGACGGGCTTTGTGCGCGCCGCCAGCGGTCACTGCTACTTTGCGTTGAAGGATGAAACCGCGCAGATCCGCTGTGCCATGTTCCGCCGCGCAGCCCTTTCAATGGAGTTTTCGCCATCCGACGGTGAACTTGTCGAAGTGCTTGGGCAGCTAGGGATCTACGACGCCCGTGGTGACTTGCAGCTTGTTGTAGAGAACATCAAGCGCGCAGGGGTGGGGGCATTGTTTGAGCAGTTCTTGAATATCAAGGCCAGACTCCAGGCGCAAGGACTGTTTGATATCGCCAAGAAGCGTGTGCTGCCGACAATGCCGCGTGGGATAGGCGTGGTCACGTCGCTGGGTTCGGCGGCCATGCATGATGTCATGACGACCTTGAGTCGGCGCCTCCCACACGTGGCGGTGGTGCTCTCGCCAGCTTCCGTGCAGGGCAATCAAGCCCCGGCAGAAATGATTAGAGCGCTATCAAATTTATATCGCCTCACGCAGGCAGGACAATCGTTGGAGGACGATCATGCCAGTTCAATGAGGTCGGACAACAGTCGTCAGAACCCGATTATCGACGTTATCCTGTTGGTGCGCGGAGGTGGCTCTCTGGAGGATTTATGGGCTTTCAATGACGAACAACTGGTGCGGGTCCTTGCGCAAAGTCCGGTGCCAACGGTCTGTGGCGTGGGCCACGAAACCGATTTCACACTGGTTGATCTGGCCTCGGACGTGCGCGCACCAACGCCAACCGCCGCGGCGGAACTGGTGGCGCAGTCGCGCGATGTCTGGCAGGACACGTTGCAGCGACTCGCACGCAGCTTGCATGAATCGCTTTACCGTCTGCTTGACCGCCGCGCCCAGAGGCTCGACATGACGGTCTCGCGGCTAGCGCGGCCTTCCGCGCTGGTGGGACGACTGCAGATGAGAATCGCATCCAGTGCTCAACGCCTGCATCATGCTGGCTCGACGTTGGTGCACCGGCATCAACGGGACTTGCAGGTGCTTCAGCCCAGGGTGCGGCAAGCCATGGAACAGGGACTGACCTATGGGAATGATCGCCTGGGTCGCGCGGCGCTGCGTTTGGGTCTGCTTGATCCGACGCTGGTTCTGCAACGCGGCTATGCGTGGCTGACGACCAGCGATGGCAAAGCCGTCACCAATGCCGCTCAAACCCGTGTGGGACAGCGTCTGCATGCCACCCTTGCCCACGGAGGAGTCGACTTGACCGTATCCGGCAAAAAGTGAACAAAGTTCCTACAATCTCACTTCTGCCAAACTAACTGACGAGGATCACATGGAACATACGCTGCCTCCCCTTCCTTTCGCACTCGACGCCCTTGCGCCCCATTATTCCAAGGAAACGTTGGAGTACCACCATGGCAAGCACCATAACGCCTATGTTGTCAACCTGAACAATTTGCAAAAGGGCACCGATTTCGAGAACATGAGCTTGGAAGATATCGTCAAGAAGTCAAGCGGGGGCATTTATAACAATGCGGCGCAGATATGGAACCACACATTTTTTTGGAACTGCATGAAGCCAAACGGTGGCGGTGCCCCATCCGGTGCGCTGGCTGCCGCGATCGATGCCAAGTGGGGTTCGTTTGCCGCGTTCAGGGAGGCCTTCGTCAAATCCGCGACCGGCAATTTCGGCTCGGGCTGGACATGGCTCGTCAAGAAGGCTGACGGCTCAGTGGATATTGTCAATATGGGCGCGGCGGGAACGCCGTTGACCACCGCGGATAAGGCGCTGTTGACCGTGGACGTTTGGGAGCACGCGTATTACATTGACTACCGAAATGCCCGTCCCAAGTATGTGGAAGCATTCCTGGATAAATTGGTTAACTGGAGCTTTGTCCAAGCCAATTTTGTTTGATGGACTGCCGGTGCATCAAGCGTGCGCCGCGTTGACTCGGCCAAGGCTTAGCCTTGCTTGGTTGGCTGTGCCCTGCGGACCAGCGTCAACTCGTCCAGGTCCAGTCAATGGCGAGAGCGATGACTATGGCGTTGCAAAGGGTCGACCGCGGAGTTTGAAGCCGGCTTTGATACCGCGTCTGTCGAACCAACCCTGATTCATTTCCAGAACAAACCGCACCGGTTGTGCCGAGCAGTGCGGGATGGTCGTTTGCGGTTTCATGTCGACCAGGTTGACGATGACACCGTTTTCCGCGACGAACGCCGCGGTCAACGGTATGCTCGTATTCTTCATCCAAAAGCATTGTTGGGCCAATTCGTCGAACACAAACAACATGCCTTCCGAGGTCGGCATGCTTCCGCGAAACATCAGTCCCGTTGAGCGCTGCTCGGGCGACGTCGCCAACTGCACGTCAATCAAGTTCATGCCTGCGGTGATTTTGGTGCGAGGCAGATCCAACTGGGCATTTTGTGCCGAGCTGATATTGAGTGTGGCGCCTAAAAAACAAAGCATCAAGGCGAAGATGTTCTTCATGACCGGATTTTCGCAGAACTCGTGACCGCGGGCACAATCAACTGGACAAAAAAAAGCCCGCCGAGGCGGGCATTCTTGCTGGACCCGGAAGCTAAACTTCCTGAATCCGACTTTAGTTCGCTGCGGAAGCGGCAGCCTTCTTCGCAGGCGCCTTCTTTGCTGCCTTCTCTGCAGCAGCGGCCTTCTTGGCGGCAGCCTTTTCAGCAGCAGCAGCTTTCTTGGCGGCAGCCTTTTCAGCAGCGGCAGCCTTCTTGGCGGCAGCCTTTTCAGCAGCCGCAGCCTTCTTGGCGGCTTTCGCATCAGTCACGGCCGGCTCAGAGGCCTTGGCGGCGGGAGCCTCAGTGGTCGCGGGGGCGGCGGGTGCAGCCTTGGCAGCGGCAGCGGGGGCGGCCTTGCCAGTCACCGCGGCCGGGCCAGCGGTTGTCTGAGCAGAAGCACCGGCCGCAAAGAGGGCGGCGACCAAAACGGCGAGAAGTTTGTTCATTTGCAATTTCCTTGGAATAACGTTATTTCAATAATTCCTTCCCGATTCGGGCAAGGCTAGCTCGTAACGGTGCGGGTTTGCCTTTGGTTGACAAGAGTTGACAAGAAGCCGAATCTTTTCGGACTAAAATCGAACATTGCCCGCCGACCTGTCAGAAACATGCGTTCTGGCGGGACCCAGGCTTCCGAAATCACGCCATCTGAAACCCAGCAACGGAGTATTGCATGTATCAACACATCAAGGTGCCTTCTCAAGGCCAAAAAATTACCGTCAATGCCGACATGTCGTTGAACGTGCCGGACCAGCCGATCATTCCGTTCATTGAGGGAGACGGAACCGGGTTCGATATCACACCGGTAATGCTCAAAGTCGTCGACGCCGCGGTGGCCGAGGCCTATGGTGGAAAAAAGAAAATTCACTGGATGGAAGTGTACGCCGGTGAAAAGTCGACCAAGGTTTACGGCCCGGACGTCTGGTTGCCGGCAGAGACACTTGAGGCGCTACGCGAGTATGTAGTGTCGGTGAAGGGGCCGCTCACCACGCCAGTGGGAGGCGGCATTCGCTCGCTGAATGTCGCCCTGAGACAGGAGCTCGACCTTTACGTGTGCCTGCGTCCAATACAGTACTTCGATGGCGTCCCCAGCCCGGTGAAGGAGCCTGAGAAGACCAATATGGTCATATTCCGTGAGAATTCCGAAGACATCTACGCGGGCGTCGAGTTTGAGGCCGAGTCCGATAAGGCCAAGAAGCTGATCAAGTTTTTGCAAGCTGAGTTGGGGGTCACCAAGATCCGGTTCCCAAACACTTCGGGTATTGGCGTGAAGCCGGTGTCGCGAGAGGGTACAGAACGGCTCGTTCGCAAGGCCATTCAGTACGCGATTGACAACGACAAGCCCAGTGTAACCATCGTTCACAAGGGCAACATCATGAAGTACACCGAGGGTGGATTTCGCGACTGGGCCTACGCGCTCGCGCAAAAAGAGTTTGGTGCCGCGCCGATCGACGCCGGGCCCTGGTGCAGGTTCAAGAACCCCAAGACAGGCAAGGAAATTGTTGTCAAGGACAGCATTGCGGACGCCTTCCTGCAGCAAATTTTGTTGCGTCCGGCCGAGTACAGTGTGATCGCCACGTTGAATCTCAATGGTGACTACATATCCGACGCGTTGGCGGCGCAGGTTGGCGGCATTGGAATTGCGCCGGGCGCCAATCTGTCCGATTCAGTAGCCTGCTTCGAGGCTACCCACGGGACTGCACCCAAGTACGCTGGCAAGGACTACGTGAATCCGGGATCCGAGATTCTTTCGGCAGAAATGATGTTGCGTCACATGGGCTGGGTAAAAGCCGCCGACCTCATCATCAGTTCCATGAAGAAGTCTATCCTGAGCAAGAAGGTAACGTATGACTTTGCACGCTTGATGGAGGGTGCCAGCCAAGTGAGCTGCTCTGGCTTTGGACAGGTCATGATCGACAATATGAAGTAGCCGTTGTCATGAGCGGGCCGGTTGACGCCCGCCAATCCAGACCGCTTGAGCTGTCCAGGCTTGGGGCGGTCGTGTCGTTTCGCGGCCTGGAATGTTGCGTAACAGCCTTCAGGTCCGGACAAGCGAGCAGTGCTTGCAAGCCGTCGGTAGAATCGACGAATGGCAACCAAATCCCCATTGAAACCGCCCGTTGTGCCGGCGCCCAAGGGTGACACCAATTCGGATGGGACGGCAGTACTGGAGAGACGTACTCAGCAGGTGCAACCGCCTCAGATGTTTCAGG
>JAKANU010000162.1 GCA_021812315.1 Pseudomonadota bacterium | reverse complement strand
TCTGTCGGCCAGGACGACGGGGCTGTACGACCGGCGCGGCGACCAGGTCAGCCTCGACGAAGTTGAGCGGATCTTGATCTGAGGCTTGGCGGGCAAAGCCGAGCGGTGCGCGGATTTAGCTCGCAGTGTCTTGTCGGATCAAGAAGCGGGCACTTAATTTTGCGGCCACGAAGCGGCCTCTGCTACGTTTTTGCGCATGAGAGGCGTTGCGATTCATGGCGTCTTGCACGGGCAGAGGTGGCGAACTTGAGGTCAAGAGATCCGCGACGAATGTTGATCACATTGCACAAGCGAGCCTGCTTAGTGCTGCATTGCAACGCGATGGAGCTTCGCGTGAGTAGAACCGCGGAAGGTCTGATCGAGTTGCGGCTGATGCGCCCATTTGCTGCACGTGGGCCTTTGAGTGCCACTCTGGTCGGAACCAGCGAACAGATTGACCAGTGGCTCAATCGCAAAGCGGTTGAAGTCGATGGCGGTGATGAGTGATGTCGTGCAATACCAGGCGGAAGGTCTCCAATCCGGCCGTGTAGGTTGCCCCGGCCTGCGCCATGGCGTCGGAAGAATGACCGTCAGCGATGCAGCAGGGTACAAGTGTTTGGCGACATCACGCGCGCCTGGAGAGTGGTCGCATTGTGACTACAATAGAGCGCCTGCACCGTTCCCGGAGAATTCTCATGAGCACTACTGCCGACACCTACGTCCGCGCTCGTATCGACACCAACACCAAGGAGCGCGCAGCCAGTGCGCTCGAAGCAATGGGCCTGTCGATTTCCGATGCCATCCGCCTGTTGATGCTGCGCATCGCCGATGAACGCCGCCTGCCTTTCGATGTGAAGGTGCCCAACGTCACCACGAAGAAGGCTATTGTTGAACTAGAAGCGGGCAAGGGTAAGAAGTTCGCCAGCGTGGACGACCTGATGGCGGATTTGCATGCGGACAATTGACCGCTCGTCCGTCTTCAAGCGCGACTACAAACGCGAGGCCAAAGGCCAGTACCGCACCATGCTCGATGACGCGCTCAAGCCTGTGCTGGTCGCACTGGTGACCGATCAGCCCCTCGATGCGCGCTACTGCGACCACGATCTTTCTGGCGATTGGGCCGGCTACCGCGAATGCCATGTCAAGCCCGACCTGCTGCTGATCTATCGGAAGTCCGATGCCGACACCCTACGGCTGGCGCGGCTCGGATCACACAGCGAGCTTTTCGGTTGACTGACGAAGTTTTCGGCTGTTCCAGTCTCCTTAAGACTGCTCGCTGTTGCATTGCTCTCAGTCAGCCTTGCTTGGCGTCCACCGCTCGACCCTGTGCCGCGCACTCGGTGCGAATGGCTGAGCTGTTACGCATAAACGCTTTTACTCATTCGCTCAGCCGCGTATGATGCAATGAGTTGTGCATCATTTGCGCAAAGGATTTCATATGCACGTCATCGCCGTGTTGAACCAGAAAGGCGGGTCCGGTAAGACGACCATCGCCACTCACCTTGCCCGTGCCCTGCAGCTCGATGGCGCGGACGTGTTGCTGGTCGATTCCGATCCGCAAGGCAGCGCCCGCGATTGGGCGGCTGTGCGTGAGGACCAGCCCGTTACCGTTGTCGGCATCGACCGGCCGACCATCGAGCGAGACATCAAGCATGTCGCGCGCAAGGATTTTGTGGTCATCGACGGCGCACCTCAGGCGGCCGACCTAGCCGTGTCCGCGATCAAGGCGGCATCGTTTGTCCTGATCCCGGTGCAGCCCAGCCCCTACGACATTTGGGCAACCGCCGATCTAGTGGAACTGGTCAAACAACGCATCGAGGTCACGGACGGGAAGCTGCAGGCGGCTTTCGTAGTGTCGCGTGCAATCAAGGGAACCCGCATTGGATCGGAAGTCACCGAGGCCCTGACGGGCTACGGCCTGCCCATCTTGGAGTCGCGCATCACGCAGCGCGTGAGCTATCCCGGTACGGCAGCAGCGGGCACGACGGTCATGGACACAGACCCGGCTGGCGACGCTGCGGCGGAAGTGCGCGCCCTGACCGCCGAGTTGAAACAAAAACTCATTTGAAGTTTTGAGGATTTACGCCAATGAGCAAACAAGGAATCCTGACCGCCGGTCGGCCGAGCGCCAGCAAGAGCCGCGCCGCGACCCTCGCCAGTCTGGTCGATGATGCCACCATGAAGCGGGTTAACTTCGAGCTACCGGCCGATCAGCACACGAAGCTGAAAATCTACGCGACCAAGCAGGGCAAGACCATCAAGGAGCTGCTGACGGAGTACGTTGCCCAGCTCCCGGAGTAATGCGTAATTGAGTTTTAACACATTTACTCATTAGCGCATGTGAGGCCTCCATGGGTAACGCCAAGAAGAACAGCAACGGCGGCCCCGCGCCGATGGACGAAGCCCTGACCTCATCGCTGTACAGGCTCGGCCAAGCCGTGCGAGCGAAGAACAGCGGCAAGACGGCGGCGCAAGGCGAATTGCCGCTGGATGGTGTCGCTCCAGTCGACCAAACCGACCCCGAGGACATGGCTGCGTTCGAAGATGACGCCTTGAGCTGGCAGGACGCGATCGACAGCTTGGACATGCCGGCCGAACATCTTGCTCGTGTAAGCCTGGACAACCTTCGAGAAGTGCACCGCATGCTGTCCGAGGGCATCGTGGCGGCCAATCGTGAGTTGGCCAGCATCGCCAGGCAGGACAATCTCGAAAGCTCAGAGGTCCGCGCCGTGCGCGGCTGGTTGGCCGCGCTGCAGGCGCAGCGCGCCAGGCTGGATGCCGTCATCGAAAACCAGATGAAGGCCCTCAAGGCGCGACAGCGCGTCGAGGCACGCGCAGCTGCAACGGAGGCCACCAATCAGGGGCAAGGCGGGCTGGTCAAGGTCCGCCATCCGAACCGCGATTTCTTCCTGGCCGATCTGTTCGACTACGCCTTGAAGGATGACGGCGCAAGCATGGAAGCGCCGATCTTCACTCTGGCAACCAAGCCGGACCTGAGTATTTGGGAGTGGAGCAGCAAGGACGGCAACAAATCCGTGCGTGTCATGCCTTCCGTGCTCGGACGCGCCACCATGCACGATAAGGACATCCTGATCTACTGCTGTTCGCAGATGGTCGCAGGCTTGGACCGGGGCCGCGAGGATGCGACAAACCGCACTGTGCGCTTCACGGTCTACGACTACTTGGTGACCACCAATCGAGGGGTTGGCGGCGACGACTATCGTCGCCTGCAGGAATCTTTCGACCGCCTCGCCGGCACACGCATCAAGACGGACATCAGAACTGGCGGTCAGCGCGTGACCGACAATTTTGGCATTCTTGATCGCGTCAGGATCGTGGAGAAGTCACAAGACGATGAACGCATGATCGCTGTCGATGTAACCCTCTCCGAGTGGCTTTATAACGCCATCCAGGCACTGGAAGTCCTGACCATTCACCCGGACTATTTCCGGCTTCGCAAGCCCTTGGCGCGACGGTTCTACGAGCTGGCCCGCAAGCATTGCGGCCACCAGGCGCAATGGAAGATCGGCCTTGAACTTCTGCAGGTCAAGGCCGGCAGCAAATCGACCCTCAAGGAATTCCGACGGGCCGTGCGCGCCATCGAGGCGGACAACAGCCTGCCC
Organism: Pseudomonadota bacterium; assembly: GCA_021812315.1. Classification (GTDB taxonomy): domain Bacteria; phylum Pseudomonadota; class Gammaproteobacteria; order Burkholderiales; family Burkholderiaceae_C; genus Rhodoferax. The sequence goes on along the minus strand of JAKANU010000162.1, from coordinate 2,936 downwards.
GAGTACCGTCTTGCCCTCAACGACGACGATACCGTGACGTTCCACGCCAGGGACGCCAAGCGCCTGCTGGCCAGCCTTGCCAAGCGGCTGTGATCAGCCCCCAATTGGATACGTGTACACGCGTCTATCGGCGGTTCACACACCACTTTCGGCCATTCGTCATTTCACCCACCGCAGGCACGGTGTTTCACCCACCGAAGTAGCCGAACCTGTGGACGGACACGGTGTTTCACCCACCTTTTGCTGTGGACAGACACGGTGTTTCACCCACCGCAGGCACGGTGTTTCACCCACCAGACCATCCCGCAGCGCCAGCAACGGCGCGGGTTTGCGAAACCGTAACGCGCGCGCGCGGTTTTTAACTTTAAAAGTCTTTAACGCATCGCGCTGCACCGCTCCTGTGGAAAACTCCACCCGGCAGCCTCACACGAAGGACCGCCCCGCCTCTTGGGGGCTACGCCCCCGCCGGCTCGTCCGCCTTCGGCGGCCCCACCCACCCGGCATCCCCCAGGGGCAGTGCCCCTCGGCCTTCGGCCTCACCCCAGTTATCCAGCCCCCACGCCTACGGCGCGGGGACGTCACGCCGCTTACGCGGCTTGAGCGCCCCAGGGTTGCGGGGGCTGCCGCCCCCCTGTCCTCCTTCGCTACGCTCAGTCGCAACCTCGACCCCCCGGGGGCTTAGCAGCCCCCCACCGCCTACGGCGGCGGCTCCCCCCGCAACCAAAACCAGCATCCAAAGTGTGGCCACTCAGACGGAGCGCGGCGTGTGGCCTGGCTTCGTCGGGATGCGCTATATTTGTATAGCGCAATGCTCTCTGGAATCAAGTCATGCTCGCCATCCGCCTACCCGTTGAAGTGGAAAACCGCCTGGAGGCCCTGGCGCAAGCTACAGGAAGAACCAAGACGTTTTATGCCCGAGAGGCCATCCTTGAACATCTGGACGACCTGGAAGACTTGTACCTGGCCGAGCAGCGCCTCGTGGATATTCGTGCCGGAAAGACGCAAACCATTGCGCTCGAAGAGGTCATGAAACGCTATGGCCTGGAGGGTTGAGTTCGACCCGGCAGCCGAGCGTGAACTGGGCAAACTCGATCAGCAAAGTGCGCGTCGCATCCTCGCTTTCCTGCATGGGCGCGTGGCCGTGCTCGAGGACCCGCGCAGCATTGGTGAGGCGCTCAAAGGGGCAAAACTGGGGTCCTTCTGGAAGTACCGAGTCGGTGACTACCGTGTGATCGCCAACATCGAGGACCAGGCCGTGCGCATCCTGGTCGTGCGCGTGGGCAACCGCCGCGAGGTCTACAGGTAGTGCGGGCTCGGCCCGCGGTGTGCTCGCCGCCACGCAGCTCGCGCGTAGCGCGGGACCGGGTGCCGATCACCTCTCCCGTCTTGATTTATGAAAACACGTCGGCGTGCGTCCCGCTGCGCACGAAGACGACCAAGCCGCTCTTGCCCGATTCGTCGAGCGTGTAGATCAGCAAAAAATCGCCGCCGATGTGGCACTCACGATGGCCTGCCCAGTCACCCGTCAGTGGGTGGTCGAGCCATTCAGGAGGCAGCGGCCCGTCGCTTGCAATCAGCAGCAGCATGGCCTCTTTCAGCCGGTTCATGTCGTACCGGCCGGAGTGGGACAGGCGCCGCCAGTCCTTGAGGAACTCCTTGGTGTAGTCCGACGCGCGAGGAAGGTTCGCCCGCTTACTTGCAGCTGGCTTCTTCGAGGTCATTCAGCAGCGCATCAGCGGTTGCGAAGCGAGCGCGACGGCTCTTGACGAGCTCGTTGGCCTCGGCAATGGCCACGCGGCTGGTGGCGTTCGGTGCCCTGAGGGCAAACGGCAGTTCCTTGTCCGCGACGACACGGGTCAGGAACACCCGGATCGCATCCGAGACGGTCAGGCCCATCGAGGCCAGCGTTTCCGCAGCTTGCGCCTTGACGGTTTCGTCCACGCGGACGTGAACCATGGTGGTGGTAGCAGCCATGACAGCCTCCTGTTGCGACTCATTGAGATACATTGTATCGCGCGTCACGCATCCTTATCGTGCGCGTGGGCAACCGCCACGCGGTTGCGCGGTCGCCGACGCTCCTACTTGCTGCGTGCCGCTGGCAGGCGCTTGAGCAGTTCGGCGTTTTGTTCCTGCAGCGTCTTGAGGCTGCCGCGCAGCTCGGCGAGGTCCTCGCGCGCCTTGATGCCTTGTTGGCGGGCGGTGGCTGCTGCCTCGTGCGCCTGGTCCAGGTCGCGGCTCAGCATCGTGCTCGAGGCCTTCTCGGCAGCCAGGGCTTGCTTGAGCTCGCCGATCTGGGCCTGCAAAGCCACCTCAGAGGCCCGCAGCGCCTCGATCTGGCCTTTGGCATCCTCCAGGTCCGCCGTGAGCTGATCGGCCAGCTCAGCGGCCTCCTGGCGGCTCGCCTCGAGCTCGGCGCGTGCGACCTCCAGGGCTTCACGTTCGCTGTTCAGGCGTGCATTGGCCAGGTCCAGGGCTGCGGCCCAGATGTCGGCGCCGACCTCCTGCAGGCGCTCCATCACCAGCGGGGGGGCTGGTTCGCGCAGCGGCGTGGACTTGTCCGTTTTGCGTGCGCGCCACTGGGCCATGGCTTCTGAAATCGTCGTGAAACTGCCGCCGCCGACCGCCTTGCGCACGGCGGCGAGGGTTGGCGACTGGCCGGCGGCGTCGAGGGCGTCGGCGGCCGACCAGATCTGTTCGGTGGTGATGGCCATGGCGGGGCTCCTGTGTAGATAGTATGTAGCATACTACAACATACAATCTACAACAAGGCTTTTGTCGCCGCGAACCGCCATCGTGGTCCCGGCCAACGAGCCGGGCCGTGGTCGGTGGCGCGTGATGGAGTTGGGGGTTGGAGCTGGAGCGGGTCAAGGGCGGCACCGCAAGCCGCAGCCAGGCCGCAAGGCCTGGACCGGGTGAGGATGCCGGGCGTCAAGCCT
>JAKANU010000161.1 GCA_021812315.1 Pseudomonadota bacterium | reverse complement strand
AACATCGACATCGGCGGCCCCGCGATGGTGCGCAGCGCGGCCAAGAACTGGAAGGATGTTGCCGTGCTGACCGACGCCTCCCAGTACCCGCAGGCACTCGCTGAACTCAGGGCCGGTGGCATCTCGCTGAAGACGAAGTTCGCGTTGTCGGTGGCTGCCTTCAACCGTATCAGCCAATACGACGGCGCCATCAGTGACTACCTCTCGGGTATCGAATTTCAGGAAACCGTCGACGTGCCCAAGCGCCAACGGTTTGCGTCCCAGATCAACCACCACTATGTCAAGTTGCAGGACCTGCGCTACGGTGAGAATCCGCACCAGGTTGCAGCGTACTACCGCGATCTGGTTCCGGCGCCAGGCTCCCTGGCGAGCGCCGTGCAGTTGCAGGGCAAGGAATTGAGCTACAACAATCTGGCCGACGCCGACGCGGCCTGGGAATGCGTGAAGAGCTTTGATGCCAGCCAGCAGGCAGCCTGCGTGATCGTCAAGCACGCCAACCCTTGCGGCGTGGCGCTGGGCAGCGACGCGGCGCAAGCTTACAGCAAGGCTTTGGCGACTGACCCGACGTCCGCTTTCGGAGGCATTATTGCCTTGAACACCAGACTGGATGAGCGTGCAGCGCTACAAATTTCGAAGCAGTTTGTGGAAGTTCTGATGGCTCCGGACTACACACCGCAAGCCCTTGAAGTGTTCAAATCCAAGGCCAATGTGCGGGTGCTGAAAATCACGCTACCGACGGGCGGCTCCAGCGATTGGGATCAGGGCCGCAACGCGATCGACATCAAACGCGTGGGCTCGGGCCTGCTGATGCAAAGTGCCGACAACCACGAGTTGACGCTCGCTGACCTCAAGGTCGTAACCCGCCTGCAACCGACGCCGCAGCAACTGCAGGACTTGCTGTTTTCCTGGAAGGTGGCCAAATTCGTCAAGAGCAACGCGATTGTCTTTTGCAAAGACGGCATGACGATGGGCGTCGGCGCAGGGCAAATGAGCCGGCTCGATTCAGCGCGCATCGCCTCGATCAAGGCACAGGCCGCGGGCTTGTCCCTAAAAGGCACAGCGGTGGCCAGTGACGCGTTTTTTCCGTTTCGCGATGGCCTTGACGTGGTGGTCGAAGCCGGGGCCCACTGCATCATCCAGCCCGGCGGATCAATGCGCGACCAGGAAGTGATCGATGCCGCTGATGAGCAGGGTGTGGCAATGGTGTTCACCGGGGTTCGACATTTCCGGCATTGACGTACCCGGGTGAAGTTCAAAGTGGGGTGGACCCCCTCCTGTCTTCACGATACAGCTACTCGATCTTGATGCTATCGAGGGCCGTCGCGGTCAGCGAGCGCGCCGTGCCAGGACCGTTGATCAAACTCCAGACTGCAGCCTGTTCCTCATACAGGCTGCTGCCAGTCACGCAGTCAACCGGCAACACCACCTGGTAGCCAAGCTGGGCCGCACCGGTCGCGGTATGCAAGGCGGCCCCGGAAGCGCTGGTGCCGCAGACGACCACCGTCTTCACGTCCCTGGCTTTGAGCAAATCATCGAGCTTGGTACCGGTGAATTTGTTGACGCTGGACTTGACAATGGGCTCATCCTCCCTTGGTGCCACCGGGGCAAGGATGGTGTCGCGCGAGCCTCGCGGCGTGTTGCTATAGAAAACCGGCAGGTGTGCGGTGCGGGCACGCTCGAGAAACCTGGCCACGGCCGGAACCGCGGCAACACAGCGCGGGCGGCCCTCCTGATTGCAGGTGAGTTGTTCGATATCCAGCAATAGCAAGGCTGTGCTACCGGCCTTGACGGTTGGTGTGGCAAGTTTGGGGGCGGGTGGGGCCTGCACCTGGTCCCACAGTTCAACGATATTGGCGCCGACGGCCGAACCGCTCGCAGCCGCCAGGACAGTCGCCAGGACCAGAGTTTGCGCAAGCATGAACTTCCCTCTCTTATCTGCCAATTTGGCGCATACTGGCAGTGTATCTTGCCTGGCGGGGGAATGCACGCGCAGGACTCCGCGGCGGCCATCCGCAAAGTGGCATTCGCTATGGTCTCGACAGCAGGGCAAACGCCTCACGTGCCGCGGCAACGGTCGCCGCGATGTCCGCATCCGTGTGCGCAGCACTGACGAAGCCCGCTTCGTAAAGTGCCGGAGCGATGTACACGCCGCGCTCGAGCAGGCCGTGAAAAAGCGTGTTGAAGCGCGCCCCGTCGGTGCGCATCACAGTCGCGTAGTTCTGCGGCAACTTCTCGAGCAGGAAGAAGCCGAACATGCCACCCTCGCTGTCGCCACAGAACGCCACACCCGCCTCTCGCGCCGCCTGACTCAGCCCGCTCACCAATGACCGGGTCTTGTGCGAAAGCGCCTCAAAGAATCCTGGTTTGCCTATTTCGCGCAAAGTGGCCAGACCGCAGGCCGTTGCCACCGGGTTGCCCGACAGCGTCCCAGCCTGATAGACGGCTCCGAGGGGTGCCAGAAGTTCCATTACCTTTCTCTTGGCGCCAAACGCCGCCAGTGGCATGCCACCACCGATCACTTTGCCCATCACCGTCATGTCGGGTTCAAACCCCGGTAGCTGACGCGCATAGACGCTTTGTGCACCACCCAGGGCGACACGAAAGCCGGTCATGACTTCATCAAACACCAACAGTGCCCCGTACTGACTGCAAAGTTCGCGGCAGCGCTTGACGAAATCGACCGATGCGCGGACAAAGTTCATGTTGCCGGCAATCGGCTCCATCATGAGGCAGGCCAGATCGTTGCCATGCAGTGCAAAGGCCTGCTCAAGCTGTTCGACGTTGTTGTATTCCAGCACCAGAGTGTGCTGCACGACTTCGGGGGGCACCCCGGCACTGGTCGCATGGCCAAACGTGGCAAGCCCTGACCCTGCCTTGACCAGCAGGGCGTCGGCGTGCCCGTGATAACAACCTTCAAACTTGATCAGCTTGCTACGCCCCGTGGCGCCACGCGCCAGGCGCACCGCGCTCATCGCTGCCTCGGTGCCCGAACTGACCAGGCGCACCATATCCATCGACGGCATGAGGCGCAGAATCTCCTCAGCCAACTCGACTTCGCGCTCGGTGGGTGCGCCAAATGAAAAGCCCTCAAGCGCCGCCTGCTGCACAGCTTGCACCACTGCCGGGTGGCCATGGCCAAGAATCATTGGACCCCAGGAACCTATGTAGTCGGTATAACGCCGGCCGCCGGCATCCCAAAGATAGGCACCTTGCGCGCGCCTGATGAAGCGCGGTGTACCACCAACTGCCCTGAAAGCGCGCACCGGCGAGTTCACACCGCCCGGGATGACGCGCTTGGCTCGCTCAAAAAGCACACCGTTGTGATCGATATTTTCTGTCATGACCATCAGGTTCCAGGGTTGTCAGGTTCGATATCTCAAGGCCCATCCTTGCCCACGCCCTGCGCAGCTTGCCCTGATCGTGTGGCTTGTGCCCAACACCGCAATCTGCGCAAGTCGTCGGCGCGAAGAGGCACACCGGGCGGCGGGTTTGCTGAGCTTGGTACTTTTCTTCAGGCAGAATGTAGTTGCTGGTGACCAGCGTCGCGTATTATTACGTGCGCCGTCCCGATTCAAGGATTGCATTCTATTCGAAGGCCCTATAAGCTGCTTGCGAGGCAGTGCCGAGATCGGTACGCGGCGGCACCGTTTCGAGAAATTTGTTTTGGAGATGGGCTTGATCGCCAAGGTTAAACGTCAGTTCAGGAGCATGGATCTGTGAATACGACTGGATCGACTGTCAAAGTTTTGGTGATTGATGACAGCAACACCATCCGACGCAGCGCCGAGATCTTCCTCAAGCAGGGGGGGCATGAAGTCATGCTTGCAGAAAACGGCTTTGACGCCCTGTCAAAGGTGAATGATTACGAACCCGATCTGATCTTCTGTGACATTCTGATGCCCCGGCTCGACGGCTATCAGACCTGCGCCATCATCAAGCGCAACAGCAGATTCTCCGGCGTGCCCATCGTCATGCTTTCATCCAAGGATGGCGTATTTGATAAGGCACGCGGACGTATGGTCGGCGCGCAGGAGTATTTGACCAAACCCTTCACCAAGGACCAATTGCTGCAGGCTGTGCAGCAATTTGGCGCAGCCATGAAAGAAGCACACTGATGACCATCCAAAAAGTTCTTATCGTCGACGATTCCAAGACTGAACTGCTGTTCATGACCGACCTGCTACAGAAGAACGGCATGACGGTGCGCACAGCCGAGGGGGCTGATGAGGCGTTTCGAAGGCTCGCGGAGGAAAAGCCCGATCTGATCCTGATGGATGTGGTGATGCCGGGCAAGAACGGCTTTCAGCTCACGCGGTCCATCAACCGGACGCCGGAATACGCAGACATACCGATCATCATGTGCACCAGCAAGAGCTTGGAGACAGATCGCGTCTGGGGTCTGCGCCAGGGAGCACGCGACTACATTACCAAGCCGATCGACATCACCGAATTGTTCCTCAAGATCAAGGCTCTGGACTGACGGCCCGTAAATCGCATGGCAAACCGCGAAGCCCTCCGAGACCTGCAGACACGCCTGGCCAGCAGATTGCAAGCGGCTCGCGCCGGAGCCGTGACTGCGTCTTGGCTGGCGGTCACGGCAGGCGGCGTCGATTACCTGTTCCCCTTGTCGCAGGCGGGTGAAATCTTTCCGTTGGCCAACGTGCAGTTGGTGCCCTACACGCAGGCATGGTTCCTCGGCGTGACCAATCTTCGGGGCGGCCTGTACGGGGTCGTGGATCTGGCCCTTTTCATCAGCACTGGAGTCAAGTTGGCGCGCACCGAGCAGTCGCTGACTGAGTCCAGTGTCGTGACGTTCGGCGCCACCCTTGAGCTCAATTGTGCACTTATGGTCGACAGCCTGTGCGGGCTAAGAAAGCCCGAGGCGTTTGCCAGTTCGTCCTTGCCACCGAGTGGTTCACCAGAATATTTTGGAAATCGGTTCACCGATCCCGAAGGGATCCCCTGGCAGGAAATCAAGCTCCAATCCTTGTCTCAACATCCTGAATTTCTCAGTATTAGCGCGTAAGCAAGTCTCTATTAGGGTTTCAATATGTCCGTCGTCGATCAACTAAAAAAACTATTGGGTATCAAGGCGCCAGCGTCTGAACAGGATTCGATGCTGGGCACGGTGGCGCACAGCGCTTCCTTGGACTCGATGCAGACCGAGCAAATGCTTGACCTGCCCGATCAGCCAGTGGCGCCCGTTGGCATGGCGAACCGGCCCGACCCCGATCCGACCAGCGACCTGGAAGAATCTGACGGTGACCAGATCGCCCTGCCGGTCCTTGGAAAACGCCCGATCGGCGATCATCAGCGCGTGTTGGCCGTGTTGTTGGGTGCAGCGCTCATCGTGCTGGCGGTGGTTGCCATTTTCACGCAGAACCGTGGGTTCAAGAGCACCCAGCAACTCGGCGTGGTCGGCCAGTCCTTGCTGCACTCGCAACGTCTCGCAAAACTGGTTTCCCAGGCGACGCAGGGCACGACTCAGGCATTCCCGGAAGTTGTGCAAAGCGCAGGGATCGTCGCCAAGTCGCTGCGCGGTCTCAAAGAGGGTGACGATCAGCTCAAGGTGACCGCAGTTGCAGCGGATCTCCAGGCCGACCTCGACGGCGTGATGCCGATGATGGAGCGCGCTGAAAAGAACGCCGCGGCGATCGTGTCCCAGCAAAAGGCCCTGGTGCAAGTGGGGGCAGCACGCCGGCTGATCAATCGGCAATCCGCAGATTTGCTCGAACTCGCCGATGCAGTGCTCACGCACAAGCTGCAGCAAAACGCGCCAGCCTCGGAAATTGCGGCTGCGGGTCAACTTGTCATGCTGACGCAACGTATCGGCAAGTCAGCCAACGAATTCCTGACCAGCGAGGGCGTCAGCCCGGAGGCCGTGTTTCTGATGGGCAAGGACTTGAATACGTTCAAGGAAATCTTGCAGGGCCTGCAAAACGGCAGTCCCGAACTGCGATTAGCTGCCGCCAAGGACGCTCAATCCAAAGAGCAATTGGCAGCCCTGAGCAAGCTCTTTGAGGAAACCCGCACCCACGCCGGCGCCATATTGGGCAATCTGCAAGGCCTGGTCGCGGCGCGCGAGTCCGAAGCGGCCATTATTGCCGACAGTGAGCCCTTGCGTCTGCAGCTCGAACAGTTGCAGGGCAAGTTGCAGGCGCAGACCGGCATCGGGGGCGCGGCCCTGGCCGCCCTGGTTGGTTCCGCCCTGCTGGCACTGTTGTGCGCCGGCGGGTTGTCTTACGTACAGTTGCTCGATAGCCGCAAGCGCGAACAAGCGGCGGAGGCGCAGCGACGCAACGCCGAACATCAGGAGCAGGAAGCCAAACGTGTGAACGACGCTAATCAAGCGGCCATTTTGCCTCTGATGAACGAGTTGCAACTGGTTGCCGAGGGTGACCTCACGCAGGAAGCAACGGTGACGGAGGACATCACCGGCGCCATCGCCGACTCGGTCAACTACACCGTCGAAGAATTGCGCTCCCTGGTCGGCAACGTTCAGGATACTGCCGCACGAGTCGGTCAGACCACGGCCGAGGTTGACGCCACATCAACCGAGCTGTTG
>JAKANU010000160.1 GCA_021812315.1 Pseudomonadota bacterium | reverse complement strand
AACTAGAATTTATGTGCGATGTTTTATTTTCTTTTTGAAACTATTTAATATATCTTTTTTCCATTTTTGTCTGTGCGCGAATTTCTTGACTCAACCGATCGCCGCTTAGCCAGGTTGCTTTCAAGCGACGGGCAAAGCAGCGTGAACCAGTTGGCCGACACTTTGAAGGTTAGTGCCCCAACTGTGCGAGCGCGTCTGCGCTCGCTCGTCCAAAAGAACATTCTGAAAATCGCTGGGCTGCTGAACCTGTCGGAGCGACCCGAACTGATAGCCGCCATCGTCGGAATCAACGCCAATTCGCAGGGCCACCTGGACGACCTCATGAAGCGGATTGCCGATCTCCCGTTCGTCATTTCCGTCAGTATCGTCACGGGTCGGTTTGATCTGATCGTGGAAGTGCTCGTGGCTGGCGATGTGCAGGATCTTTACCGTTTTACCAGCGAACTCTTGCCTCGTGTCGCCGCGCCCGGGGTGATCAGTCGCAGCGAATCGTTCGTGGTCATGAAGTCGCACGACAAATGGGTCAACTTGCCGCGCGGCTGTTGGGAGGCAGTTGTTGATGGTGTCACTGACGCTGGCGCCACCAAGACCCACCCAACGGGTGCCTGATATCGGGTTTCTGTCCTGGAAGATGGTCTTTCGGGGAGATTATTAGAGGAGAACGGAATGAAGAAGTTGAGTTTCTTGCCAGCAATACTGCTTTCCTGCATCGGCTACTTGGGCCTCGCAACGTTGGCGCATGCGTCCACGCTGGAGGATATCCAAAAGCGCGGCGAGCTGAGAATTGCGGTGCAAACGCAGGGCCCGCCGTTTTCTATGATTGACAAGAACGGCGTGCGCACCGGCAGCTCTGTGGAACTCGCCAAACTGATGGCGCAGGAGATGGGTGTCAAGCCGGTGTTTCTCGATCTTGATTGGGATGGACTGCTGCCAGCGTTGATTTCCGGCAAAGCCGATCTGCTCGCCGCAGACATGACGCCGACCCTGGCGCGCGCCATGAAGGTCGCGTTTACCAAGCCATTCATGTATGTCGGACCGGTTGTTGCGGCCAAGGAAGGGACGAAGTTCAATTCAACCGAGGCATGCAAGGCCGCCGGCGCACGAATCGCAGTCTTGTTTGGCAGCACCGGCGAGAAGCTGGCAAAAACCGTCTTCGCCAAGGGCGAGATCAAGAGCTACAAAGGCGGTGGCACTTTGCTGCTTGACGCCGTGAAGACCGGACAGGCTGACTGCCTGCTCAATGACAGCTCGGCAGTGGCTGGTCAAGTCACCGGCTATCCCAAGGGCACATTCAAGGTCATGCCCGGAATGCTGGCCAAAGAGCCGCTGGCCTACGCGACGCGTTACGACTCGCTCGACTTGTTGACCTGGATGAATCTGTTTATTGACCAGACCACATTGGACGGCCGCCTCGAGCAGAATCTCGACTACTGGGTCAACTCGACGAAATGGAAGGAAGCGCACTAAACGGCTGACTACACGCGGGGTTTGGCATGCGTGGCGCTGCGCCAAGCCCCGCTTACATGAGTTGGGTCGCGAATGCTATTGAGCTTGAATTTCCGGGTGATCGGGGAAACCCTTCCGGCTTTCTGGGCGGGGTTTGTATCAACACTTTCGATTTCATTGGCGGGTTTCGCGGGTGCCCTTGTCATTGGCATCGTCGCCTGCGCGATGAGCATCCAACGCTCGCGCATCGTGCGCGCGCCGGCGGTCGCCTACGTCGATGTGATACGCGCGACTCCGCTGTTGGCGCAGCTTTATTTCCTGTATTTTGGTTTGCCAATTTTCGGCTTGAACATGCCCGAAGTGATGATCGGCATCATTGCGCTGTCGATCAACAGCGGGGCCTACGTCAGCGAAATCGTTCGCTCCGGAATCATGTCGATTCCACGAGGCCAGGTTGAAGCCAGCGCCGCCTCGGGGATGACCTATTGGCAGCAGATGCGTCTCATCGTCCTGCCGCAGGCGCTGCGTCCGATGGTCTCGCCGCTGATCGGACAAGGCATCGTGCTGGTCAAGGACTCATCCTTGCTCTCGCTGATTTCGGTTTTGGAACTGACCCGCGCCGGGCAAACCCTTGCGGTGGACCGGTTCATGCCGGTCGAAGGCCTGGTCACGACCGCGGTGGGTTACCTCCTGATGTACTACGGACTAAAGCTGATGGCAGCCGCATGGATGCGCGTCAATCGCGCCCCTGCACGCCACTGAAGGCGCTCACATGAATCTGTTTCTTGAACAACTGCAGGTCATCGCCCAGTACTACCCGGTGGTACTCAAGGGGATTGGCATCACGCTGGCCTTGTCATTCATCGGGATCGTGGCCGGAACCCTGATTGGTTTTGTGCTCGGCATCGGGCGTGCCAGCTCGCACAAGTGGCTGGCCTTTGTCATCGGCGCCTACACCGACGTGTTCCGCGGCACACCGGTGCTGGTTCAGGTCTTTGTGGTGTTCTTCATCCTGCCTGAAGCGGGTATTGAACTCGATTCCTTCTCCGCCGGAGCCCTGGCGCTGTCCAACATCACGGCCTGTTTCATTTCCGAAATCGTGGCTTCGGGCATCCGCGCCGTTCCCCTCGGGCAGATCGAGGCTGCCGCGTCGGCGGGCCTGACCAGCTGGCAGCAACTCAGACTGGTCGTGCTGCCACAAGCCACACGCATGATCGTTCCCTCGCTGGTGGGACAGTTTGTGCTGCTGGTCAAGGACTCCTCCGTGGTCTCGGCCATTGGCCTGCTGGATCTGACGCGATCGGGCTGGGTCATCGTGCAAAGCGTTCCGAACGGGCTGCTGGTCTTTGGCGTCGTCGGTGCCGGGTACTTCCTGATCTGCTACCCGCTCCTTCATTTGTCCAGACGGCTCGAGAAGAGCCTGACCTGACGGGACCACGAAAAAGGGATATCGGACATGATCAAATTCAACCAACTGAACAAATGGTTTGGCGCGCATCACGTCCTGCAGGACATCAACCTCGAAATTGCCAAAGGCGAGGTGGTGGTGGTTTGCGGACCCAGCGGATCGGGCAAGAGCACACTCATCCGCTGCGTCAATGGACTGGAAAAATTTCAGAGTGGCACCTTGATCGTCGATGGCCTGCCGGTGGCCGATGACGCTAACCTGCGGCCTCTGCGCATGGAGCTTGGCTTCGTGTTCCAGCAGTTCAATCTGTATCCGCACAAGACCGCCCTTGAAAACGTCACCCTGGCACCGATACATGTGCGAAAGCTCCCCCTGAAGGAAGCGATGGGCCGCGGTCGCGCGATGCTCGAGAAGGTTGGCCTGGGGGACAAGTTCGATTCCTATCCACAGCAACTCTCGGGTGGGCAGCAACAGCGCGTTGCCATTGCCCGCAGCCTGTGCATGCAACCCAAGGTCATGCTTTTTGACGAACCGACTTCAGCACTCGACCCGGAAATGATCAATGAAGTTCTCGATGTGATGGTGTCGCTGGCCAAAGACGGAATGACGATGATTGTGGTGACGCATGAGATGGGATTTGCCCGCAAGGTTGCCGGGCGCGTGGTGTTTATCGACAAAGGCGCGATCGTTGAGGTTGCCGAGCCGGAGACTTTTTTCACAGCGCCAAAGAATGAGCGCACGCGTGAGTTCCTCGGCAAGATTCTTCACCACTAGAGACTCCCGGCAAAAAGTGCCTGATTTGAAGAAAGTTGCCCGATGCCTCTGACGAGTACAAATTCCACAGGTGGCCAGCGTTCAGTCGCTGTGGTCGGCGCGGGCGTCGTCGGCGCCGCAACCGCGCTGGCGCTCGCGCAGCGCGGCTACCTGGTCACGGTCTTTGATCACGGCGAAGTTGGTGCTGGAACAAGTTCGGGCAACGCGGGCGGCATTGTCACGGGCGCCGTCACACCAACGGCCACACCCGGGGTTCTTCGGTCCATCCCGTCGTATATTTTTGACCCCCACGGTGCCGCTGTCTTGCGCCCGTCGTATTTCTTTCAGGTACTGCCCTGGCTGCTGCGTTTCATTGCAGCCGGTCGCCCGGCCCGCGTTGCAAGCATCGCCCAAGCACTCGCGCCGCTGGTGGCCAGCGCGATGCAGGCGCACCTTGCGTTGGCCGAGCTCAGTGGTGCGCGCGAGCTGATCCGGCCCGTGGGCTGGTTGAAGGTCTACAAGTCAGAGGCCGGGTTTGCGGACTCGGCGTTGGAGCGCGAATTGATGGCGCAACATGGCGTCAATTTCTCAGTTCTCAGTGCGACCGAAGTCGCCGATCTGGAGCCCAAGCTCGAGCGCAACGCCTACACGCGTGGACTGTTTCAGCCCGACAGCGGCTTCGTCAATTACCCAACCGCGTTGACACAAGTCTACTTTGAGGCGGCGCGACAAAGACAGGCGCAACTGGTACGTGAAAGTGTGCTGGAAATCCGGCCCGATGCAAGTGAAGACGTCTCGATCCGAACGAGCCTGAGCACACGGCAATTCCATTGCGTCGTCATTGCGGCGGGCGCCTGGTCCGGGCAGTTCGCCAAGCAGATTGGCGACAGTGTCAGCCTTGATACGGAGCGCGGCTACCACATTTCGTTTGCATCGACTGGCGATGCATTGCTTCGTCGCCCGGTTTGCTTTCCTGAAAAACATTGCGTCTTGTCACCAATGCACGACGGCATTGCCCTGGTCAGTGGCGATGAACTGGCGGGCCTGACTGCGCCACCAGACTACCGACGCATCCGCGCACTGGCACCCTTTGCCCGCAGCGTGCTGCCCGGTCTGGCCAAGCAGACGATTCAACGTGAGTGGATGGGCTATCGGCCGTCGACCCCGGATTCCTTGCCCGTGATCGGGCGCTCGCCAAAGCGCAAGAACGTGTTCTACGCGTTTGGCCATGGACATCTTGGTCTGACACTGTCAGCCATCACCGCCCAGCTGATCGCCGGCCTGCTCAGTAACGACCCGGACCCGTATGACCTCTCGGCCTATGCGATCAACCGGTTCTAAGCGGCCGCACCGTGAGACTTGACACCCCAGCGGCGAAGATCGGCATCTTGTGCTGGGAAGCCGGCCAGGTGCCCCAGGGTCTACTGCAACTCGAGGGTCTGGTCGGCAACAGCACGAACCCGGCGTCGTACGACTATCCGGTCCGGTTCCATCGCGTGCGCGGCGCCAACGTTCACACCATTCTTGAAAGACCGGACCATTCGGTCCTACGCACGATGATCGCCGACGCCAGGATGCTGGTGTCGCAGGGGATCAAGGCGATCAGCACCAGCTGTGGATTCAACGCCATCTTCCAGCGGGAACTGGCAAGCGCCGCGGGCGTGCCGGTGATGACATCGAGCCTGTTGCAGGTTCCCCTGGCACGGCAAATCCACGGCCCGGAATGTGAGATTTGCGTCATCACGGCGAATGCGGGTGCGCTTGGGCGCAGGCACCTGCAGGCGGTTGGCATTGAGAGCACCGATGGCCTGCATATCGTTGGACTGGAGCCATGCACCCAGTGGAACCGGATATTCTCCCTGCCCGACGCCAAAATTGATCTCGAAGCAATCGAGCAGGAGGTTCTCGGTGTGGCACAGCACGCGCTTGACACGCATCCCGCGATTCGGGCCTTCGTGCTGGAGTGCACCGACCTGCCACCCTATTCGGCGGCGCTTCGGGCGCGCTCAGGCCTGCCTGTGTTCGATTTCATCACCATGATTGACTACCTGCATTCGACGCTGTGAGCAATGCGGCTCATTGATCGATGCGCGGTTTTCGGGCGACGATGGTGGCAAAGGCCTTGTTCCGACCGCCTGGGGCCTCAAAGTCGCTGAACTCGGAACGCAGAATACGCCAGTCGGCAAAACGGGACGCCAGTTCGGTGCGCGGGAAAAGGCAGTGATCCCTGGCATCGAACATCTCGAAATAGGTTGTACCTTCTACAAGAACGTTGACGACTGCAAGGCCGCCCTCGCGCACATGCGCCTGAAGATTCGACAGCACCTTGAATGCGCTTGGACAGTCAAAAAACATCAGCAATCCGATGCAAACCACCGCATCAAATTCTTCGTTCAGCTGATAGTTCCGTAGATCTGCCAATGCCGCGTGCACGGACAATGCCTCGGCCGCAGCGCGTTGTTCGATGTGTGCGATGGCTGCCGGGCTGGCGTCGAGTGCGACAACGGAGCAGCCACGTCGAGCCGCTGCGAAGGCGAGATTGCCCAAACCGCAGCCATAGTCGAGTACGCGACCGTGCAAGTAAGACAGGGCAGCCAACTCAAACGGATTGAGGCGGAAGTCGCGATCTCGCACCTGCTGTTGAAACTGCGCGTCGAAGAACTTGACACTATCGTTGGTGTTCATGCTGCTGCGTCGAGCTGCCCACCGCCGGGCTCTGGCAAATTATAGAGACCCCTTGACAAACACCCGCCGCGCCCCAAGCTACTGCTTTCTTGGCCGCTGGTCGGGCGGCCTTCAACTCCCCGGGGAAATACATGTCAGTCCTGCATCAAAAGCTTCAATGGCGCTACGCCACCAAGAAAATGAATCCGGCCAAACCGGTGCCACAGGAAAAGGTCGAGCGCATTCTCGAAGCCGCGCGTCTGGCTCCCACCTCCAGCGGTCTGCAACCCTACGAGATCATCGTGGTTGCAAACAAGGCCGTGCGCGAGCAGATCAAGCCCAAGGCCTGGGGTCAGGGTCAAATCACCGATTGCTCACATCTGCTGGTCTTTGCCGCATGGGACAACTACACCGCCGAGCGTATCAACATGATGT
>JAKANU010000159.1 GCA_021812315.1 Pseudomonadota bacterium | reverse complement strand
TCAAGGTTGTCATCGAGCGCTCCCATCCACGGACCCATCTTCTCCTCTTCCGTGCCAGGCAGAAAGCCGATGTCCTCGCCCACGCTCACAGTTGCCCGCGTCACGATGATCTCGGTGTAGCGGCGGTCATCGAGAACCTGCGTCAGTCCCGAGGCCAGCGCCATCAGCGTCTTGCCGCTGCCTGCCGTCCCCGTCAGCGTGACAAAGTCGATCTCCGGATCCATCAGCAGGTTCATCGCAAAATTCTGCTCGCGATTTCGGGTCGTGATGCCCCAGACGGTGTTCTTCAGATGGGTGTAGTCCTTGAGGGTCTTGAATACCGCAGTCCTGCCGCGAATCTCGGTGACACGGGCATACAGGCTAGGCTCCCCCGGGGACTCGAAGTAGACGAATTGGTTGATCAGCAGACTCGGTACCAGCGGGCCGGTGATCCGGTAAAACGTGTGCACGCCTTGCTGCCAGCTCTCGACTGTCTTGCCATGCGTTACCCAGAAGTTCGCTGGCAGCGCCAGTGTGCCGCCGTACAGCAGGTCACCATCTGCAAGCGTCCTGTCATTCTGATAATCGTCGGCCGCCAGACCCAGCGCGCGCGCCTTCACCCGCATGTTGATGTCTTTGGAAACCAGCACCACCTCGCTCGCCAGCGCACCCGAGGCGGACGTGGTGTCTGCCCGGCGATGGCGCAGCGCCTCCACCACTCCAAGGATTTGGTTGTC
Source organism: Pseudomonadota bacterium (assembly GCA_021812315.1). Taxonomy (GTDB): domain Bacteria; phylum Pseudomonadota; class Gammaproteobacteria; order Burkholderiales; family Burkholderiaceae_C; genus Rhodoferax. Next base: position 6,038 of record JAKANU010000159.1, on the reverse strand, counting down.
CGCCTTTCCCGGTGGCAGACTCTCGGGCAAGGCGTGGTCCAGAATCCCGGTCTGGAAGAACAATCTGCCGCCGGCTTCGCGGTGCCCAGTATTGCTCAGCGGCAGGCCGGTGGCCATGTCGCCGTCGTGATGGGCGGCCAGCGCGTCGAGGGTACGGCTCGCCTGGCGCGCGTTTCTGGCAACCTCGGTGGCTCCCTTCTTGTGAGCATCGAGTTCTTCGAGCACGACCATGGGCAAAAAGATGTCGTGCTCTTCAAAACGAAACAGGCAAGTCGGGTCGTGCAGCAGCACGTTGGTATCGAGCACAAACAATTTCGGCCGGGCCGTGGTCGCGGCTTGGCGCTTTTTGCTCAACACCGAAGGGTGTGCTTTGGCCTCAAGCACGCGTAGCAGCCCTTTGCCCGGGCGCTTGGCGGTGCCGTGTTCAGCGAGCTTGTCGTGGGTTCCCTGGCCTCTGATGAGGGGCGCATCGCTCTGCGGCAACTCTGGCGCAAACTGTGATGTCGTGTGCTCGGTCAGGACATGGTCGGGCGGGCCAGCCACACGCGACCTTGGGATGGCCTTGGGGCGAACCTCGTAGTCGGCTTGGGCGAGCAGGGCGGCGCGCTGGGCGGGAGCGGCGGGCAGGGGCATGTGCAGAAACGCTGGCGTACGCCGGGTTCAGACCAACGCGGCCGCCTTCTTGAGCTCCCTGACGGCCTTGAGTACCTCGTCGACGTGGCCCGGCACCTTTAGCCCCCGCCACTCCTCCTTGAGAGAACCGTCGGCGCCGATCAGGAACGTGCTTCGCTCGATACCCTTGACCTTTTTCCCGTACATGATCTTGTTCTTGACGACACCGAACATGTGACACATTTTCTCTTCAGTGTCGGCGATCAGGTCAAAAGGCAGTTCGAGCTTGGCCTTGAACTCGTCATGCGACTTCATGTTGTCGCGCGAGACGCCGAAAACCGTGGCGCCGGCTTTCACAAAATCTTTGTATTTGTCCCGGAACTGCATCGCTTCGGTGGTACAGCCTGGCGTGTTGTCTTTGGGATAGAAGTACAGGACGACGGTTTTTCCGAGATGGGATGTGTTCGATACCTTGACGCCATTGGTGGCATTGGCCTCAAATTCGGGGAGGGGTTTATTGACAACAATCGCCATAGTTCTTAAATCTCGTGAGACAGGATGTGTCGTTCTCTCAGTCGTGGGCGCTTTCCTGTGACAGCGCTGCTGCACCCCCGGCTACAAGGCGCGATTTTACCCTGAAAATGAGACCTCGCCTTTGGTCGCCACGGTGGTTTCATTTGGCCGCCTCTCGAGCAACAGGGCGGCGACAACCCGGCGCCCTTCCGCGGCGAGGACGTTGTAGGTGCGGCACGCCGCCTGCGTATCCATCGTCTCGATGCCAATTTGCTTTTCGACCAGGGCCCGGATCCAATCCGCGCGGGGAAAGCGGATGCTCGAGCCGCTGCCGAAAATGACGATGTCGGCCCCCAGCACAGCCAGAGGCGCAAAATGTTCGGCACTCAGGTCCTCGAAGCGGTCGCAGGGCCAAGCCTGCCGCTCGCCGCCCGAGCCAATGATCACGCTGTGCATGACCCGCTCCTGACCCAGTCCGATCCAGCCCGCTCCATAGCCGCTGATCGACTGCACGCTGATGGTGTCTGGTTGCAGCTTCATGGCCTCAACGCTCGAATCGGCTTACAGCATGGCACGGGGCGGAGCTTGTCAACATAATTGTGGTCAAATTATAGGTTTCTCCTCGCCTAACCTGCCTTTGGAGGGCTATTGAAGACCGTTCTCAAATCAGCCAAGCTCGCCAGCGTTTGCTATGACATTCGCGGACCCATCATGGATGCTGCGCACCGGATGGAAGAGGAGGGTCACAAGGTTATCAAGCTCAACATCGGCAACCTGGCGGTATTTGGCTTTGACGCGCCCGAGGAAATCCAGCAGGACATGATCCGTAATCTGCCCAGTTCGGCGGGTTACTCGGACAGCAAGGGTATCTTTGCCGCGCGCAAGGCAGTGATGCACGAGACCCAGAGGCAGGGCATCAAGGGAGTCAGCCTCGACGACATCTATCTAGGCAACGGCGCCAGCGAACTGATTGTGATGGCGACGAACGCGCTGCTCAACAACGGTGACGAACTGTTGCTCCCGTCCCCGGACTATCCCCTGTGGACGGCCGCCGTGAGTCTCTCCGGCGGCACGCCGGTGCATTACGCTTGCGACGAGGCCAACGGCTGGATGCCGGATCTGGCCGATATTCGCGCCAGGATCACCCCACGGACCCGGGGCATTGTGGTGATCAACCCGAACAACCCGACCGGTGCTCTGTACTCCGACGCGCTGCTGCTGGCGATCATCGAACTGGCGCGTGAGCATGATCTGGTGATTTTTGCCGATGAGGTCTATGACAAGGTGATCTACGAAGAGGCACGCCATACGGCGATGGGCAGCCTGTCAGAAGACGTTTTGACCCTGAGTTTCAACTCCTTGTCCAAGAGCTACCGCTCGTGCGGCTACCGCGCGGGCTGGCTGGTGGTATCAGGCGACAAGAAGCTGGCGCGGGACTATATCGAGGGCCTGGACATGCTCTCGAACATGCGTCTGTGTTCGAACGTGCCGGGGCAATGGGCGATCCAGACCGCCCTGGGCGGCTACCAGAGCATCGGCGAACTGGTCGCCGAAGGCGGGCGCCTGCGTCGCCAGCGTGATCTGGCCTACGAATTGATCACGGCGATCCCCGGGGTCAGTTGCGTCAAGCCGATGGCTGCGCTGTATATGTTCCCCAGGCTCGACCCGGCCCTGTATCCGATCACCGACGATCAGGAATTCTTCCTGGAGCTGTTGCAGGAAACCCGCGTGATGCTGGTGCAGGGCAGCGGATTCAACTGGGCCGCGCCCGATCACTTCCGGATCGTGTTTTTGCCACATGAGGACGACTTGCGCGAAGCCATTGGCCGAATCGCCAAATTCCTGGAACTCTATCGGCACCGGTTCGGCAACTAGTTCACTATCATTTTCATAGCTACCCATGCTTGCCATGCTTGCGTTGGAGGCCAATTTACCTTGGGAAATCTTATGAAACCGATTCAAGCAGGCCTGCTCGGCATGGGCGTGGTGGGTTCGGGCACGTTCGGTGTGCTGCGACGCAACCAGCAGGAGATCAAGCGCCGGGCCGGTCGCGGCATCGAGATCAGCATGGTCGCTGATCTGGATCTCGCACGCGTGAGAACACTGGTCGGCCCCGGGGTTGAAGTGGTGGGCGACGCACGTGCCGTGATCGCCAATCCCGAGATCGACATTGTCATCGAACTCATCGGCGGCTGCGGCATTGCCAAAGACCTGGTGCTGCAGGCGATTGCCGCTGGCAAGCATGTGGTCACGGCCAACAAGGCCCTGCTTGCGGTGCATGGCACGGAGATTTTTGCTGCTGCGTCGGAGCGCGGCGTGATGGTGGCGTTTGAGGCAGCGGTGGCCGGCGGCATTCCCATCATCAAGGCCTTGCGCGAAGGCTTGACGGCCAACCGCATCGAGTGGATCGCCGGTATCATCAACGGCACGACCAATTTCATACTCTCGGAAATGCGCGACAAGGGGCTGGATTTCGCCGCCGCGCTGGCCGACGCCCAGCGACTGGGCTACGCCGAGGCCGATCCCACCTTTGATATCGAGGGGGTGGATGCGGCGCACAAGGTGACGATCATGTCAGCCATGGCGTTTGGCATTCCGGTGCAGTTTGACAAGGCCTATATTGAAGGGATCAGCAAGCTCGGTGCTGCCGACATCCGCTACGCCGAGCAGTTGGGCTACCGGATCAAGTTGTTCGGAATCACCAAGCGGCGCCGGGCAGATGCCGCTCGTGGTACGGCCGAAGGCATCGAATTGCGCGTGCACCCGGCCTTGGTGCCCGCCAAGCGCCTGATCGCCAACGTCGAGGGGGCCATGAATGCGGTGGTCGTGCAAGGCGACGCGGTCGGCACCACCCTGTACTACGGCAAGGGCGCAGGCGCGGAGCCGACCGCCAGCGCAGTCATCGCCGACCTGGTCGATATCACCCGCTTGCACACCGCCGATCCGCTCAACCGTGTGCCGCATCTGGCTTTTCAGCCGCACACAATGGACCAGGCGATGGCCGACCTGCCGGTGCTGCCGATGAGCGCCGTGCTGACCAGTTACTACCTGCGTCTGCGCGTGGCCGACGAAGCTGGCGTGCTGGCCAGGGTGACCGGCATTTTGGCGGCGCATGACATCAGCATCGATGCCTTGCTGCAGCGCGAGGCCGACGAGGTCGGCGGGGAGGGATCGACGCAAACCGACCTGATCATCCTCACCCATGACACCCTCGAGGGAACCATGGACAGTGCCATCGCACAAATGCAGGCGCTGGCGACGGTGCTCGAGCCGATCACGCGCATTCGCAAGGAAGAACTGGCGTGAGGTACATCTCGACGCGTGCCACAGGAGCCGACAGCACCGGCGGCAAGCGCTTTTGTGAAATTCTGCTTGAAGGCCTGGCTCCGGACGGCGGCCTGTACTTGCCGGCGCACTACCCACAGGTTGACGCGGCCCTGCTCGAGCGCTGGCGCGGCATTTACCACGAGCAGGGCTACGCCGCGCTGGCGTTCGAAATCCTCTCGCTTTACATCGACGACATTGATCCGGCCGACCTCAAGGTCTTATGCGCCAAGACCTACACCGCGGAGATTTTTGGCAGCGAGCAAATCGTACCGCTGCGCAAACTCGAGCCCGGCCTCTATCTTGAGGCGCTGTCCAACGGCCCCACGCTGGCGTTCAAGGACATGGCCATGCAGTTGCTCGGGAACCTCTTTGAGTATGAGTTGGCCCGCCGTGGTGAGGAACTCAATATCCTCGGCGCCACCAGCGGCGACACCGGCAGCGCGGCTGAGTACGCGATGCGCGGCAAGAAGGGCGTGCGCGTCTTCATGACCAGTCCGCATGGACGCATGAGCGCATTTCAACAGGCGCAGATGTTCAGCCTGACGGATGAGAATATCTTCAACATTGCTGTGGACGGCGTGTTTGACGACTGCCAGGACATGGTCAAGGCCGTCAGCAACGATCTTGAGTTCAAGCGCAGGTACAAGATCGGTACTGTCAACTCGATCAACTGGGCGCGCTTGCTCGCACAAGTCGTCTACTACTTTGCCGGCTATTTTCAAGCCATTTCAGATGATGACGGGCAATTTTCCGACGGGCCGCCCCTAGGGAAATTGGACCCCTTGGGGGGCAGCGCAGTACGCGAACCGACAAGCGTGGGGGCGTGTAAAGTCAGTTTTGCCGTGCCCTCGGGCAATTTCGGCAACGTCTGCGCCGGGCACGTGGCGCGCATGATGGGCCTGCCGATCGACAGATTGGTGGTAGCGACCAACGAGAACGACGTTCTCGACGAGTTCTTCCGCACCGGCGTGTATCGGCTGCGTGGCAGCGCCGACACGTTTGAGACCTCCAGCCCGTCGATGGACATCTCCAAGGCGAGCAATTTTGAGCGCTTTGTCTTTGACCTGCTCGGGCGCGACGGCGCACGCACGAGTGCGCTGTTTGGTCAGGCACTGGCAAGCCTCGGACGCTTCGATCTCGGGTCTGACCCAGCTTTTGTGCAGGCCGCGAATCGCTATGGATTTGAGAGCGGAAAGAGCACGCACAGCAACCGCTTGCGAGCGATCAGGCATGCATATGAGGCGTATGACCGGATCATCGACACGCACACTGCCGACGCCCTGACGGTGGCGCTCGAGCGGCGTCGTGCGGAGGTGCCGATGATTGTCCTTGAGACGGCATTGCCGATCAAATTTGCCGCCACCGTGAAGGAAGCGCTGGGCCATGAGCCGCCGCGCCCACCCGCGTTTGATGGGATCGAGGTCTTGCCGCGGCGCGTGACGCGCATGGCCGCGGATCCCGAGGCGATCAAGCGCTTCATTGCGCAGCGCTGCTCATGAACGTGGTCGGCTTTGCCGGTTATTCGGGCTCGGGCAAGACGACGCTGGTCGAGCAACTGATCGTCGAGTTGCGCGCGCGCGGTTTGC
>JAKANU010000158.1 GCA_021812315.1 Pseudomonadota bacterium | reverse complement strand
AATCGGGTCCTACTATTGGGGTGGCATGGCCGGGACAACGTTTTTTGTCGACCCGGCCGAAAACCTTTTCGCCATTCTGATGCTGCAGGCGCCAAACCAGCGCGAATACTACCGCTTGCTGTTTCGCAACCTGGTCTACGCCAGTTTGTTGACCTAGCCCGGCCAGCCTGGCGCGTCACGCGTCCTAAAGGTTGTCAGTGAAGCTGCGTAATTTGTCCGAGCGCGAGGGATGTTTTAGCTTGCGCAGTGCCTTGGCCTCGATCTGGCGGATGCGTTCACGCGTCACGTCAAACTGCTTGCCAACTTCTTCGAGCGTATGGTCGCTGGTCATCTCGATGCCGAAGCGCATCCGCAAGACCTTGGCTTCGCGCGGCGTGAGGCTGTCGAGGATATCCTTGACCACATCGCGCAGACCCGCCTGCATGGCCGCCTCCATGGGCGCCGTGTTGGCCCCGTCCTCGATAAAGTCGCCCAGATGCGAATCATCGTCGTCGCCGATGGGCGTCTCCATCGAGATCGGTTCCTTGGCGATCTTCATGATCTTGCGGATCTTGTCCTCGGGGATCTCCATGCGCTCGGCGAGTACCGACGCATCAGGCTCGAAGCCAAACTCCTGCAGATGCTGGCGGCTGATGCGGTTCATTTTGTTGATGGTCTCGATCATGTGCACCGGTATGCGGATGGTGCGCGCCTGGTCGGCAATCGAGCGGGTAATGGCCTGGCGAATCCACCAGGTGGCGTAGGTTGAAAACTTGTAGCCACGGCGGTACTCAAACTTGTCGACCGCCTTCATCAATCCGATGTTGCCCTCCTGGATCAGGTCGAGGAATTGCAGGCCGCGATTGGTGTACTTCTTGGCAATGGAGATAACCAGCCGCAAATTCGCTTCAATCATCTCCTTCTTGGCCGCCCGTGACGAGGCTTCGCCTTCGTTCATGCGTTTGTTGATATCCTTGAGCTGATCGAGCGGCACCACCACCCGGGCCTGCAGGTCGGCGAGCTTTTGCTGCAAGTCCTGGATCGGTGGAATGTTGCGCGCGATGATGGCGCTCCAGGGTTTGCCGGCCCCGGCCTGCTTCTCGACCCACTTCAAGTTCAGCAGCTGGCTGTAAGTCTTCGCTCCGTGCTTGTCGCGACCACTGAAGTCGGCGATGAAGTTGGCCTGCGGATAGCCGCATTTGTCGACGATGATGCGACGCAGTTCACGCTCTTTCTTGCGGATGTCATCGACCTGCGCGCGCACCATGTCGCAAAGCTTTTCAATCGCCTTGGCGGTGAAGCGGATGGACATGAGCTGCTCGCTCAGCAACTTCTGCGTCTTGATGTAGTTGGGCGTTCCGTAGCCTTCGCGGTCGTAAATGCGGTGCACCTTCTCGAACAGGTCACGCAGTTTGTCGAAGCGTTCGAGCGCCTCGCGTTTGAGTTCCTCGAGCTTTTTCGTCAGCGCCTTGGAGCCGCCCTTGCCGTCGTCATCGTCGGCGGCGTCGAACTCATCGAAGTCTTCCTCGGCCACATAATCGTCGGCCTCATTTGGATCGGAGAATCCGTCCACCACGGTCGTGATCACGATCCGGCCTTCGCGAATATCCTCGCCCAGACGCAAGATCTCTGCAATGGTTGCCGGGGAGGCAGAGATCGCCTCCATCATGTCCATCAATCCACCCTCGATGCGCTTGGCGATTTCAATTTCGCCCTCGCGCGTGAGCAGTTCGACAGTGCCCATTTCACGCATGTACATGCGCACCGGATCCGTCGTTCGGCCAAATTCGCTGTCGACCGTCGACAGAGCTGCCTCGGCCTCTTCCTCGGCTTCTTCCTCCGTGGCCGCCGTGGGGCCGTTGTTGTTGAGCAGCAGTGTTTCCACGTCCGGGGTCTGCTCGTACACCGCAACACCCATGTCGTTGAGCATCGAGACCACGACTTCGAGTGTTTCCGCGTCGACCAGCTTGTCCGGCAGGTGGTCTGAAATTTCGCCGTGGGTGAGATAGCCCCGTGTCTTGCCCAACTTGATCAGCGCCTTCAGCCGCAGCCGCCGTTTGGCGATGTCTTCCTCGGAGAGCACAGTTTCGTCCAGGCCGAACTCCTTCATCAGCGCGCGCTCTTTCGCCTTGCTGATCTTCATGCGCAGGGGCTTGATCTTTTCGCCCGGCGCTTGTGGTTCACCTGCGATGTCGGACTCGATGTCGACCAGATCAAGGTCAGTACTGGCTGGCAGCGCACCCTTGGGCTTGCGGCCACGCTTGGCGCCGGGCTTCGGCGTCACCGCCGGTCCCACCGGATGCACCTTGGGCGGGCGTCCGGGCTTCTTTTTCGCGACCTCTGCGCCCGCTGCTGGTGCAAGGGGCGCTCTCTTTGAGTCGCGCGTCGACGGCCTGGCCGGCGCTTTCGGCACCGCTGGAGCTTTCGCTTTCGACGCCGGCTTCTTCGTCTGCAGTTTGGCAGTTTTGGGGCGCGCCGGTTGAGTGGCGGGCTTCGCAGCGGCTCGCGCAGGCTTCTTGGACTTTTGAGCAGGCATGTGAACCTCAGGATTTCAGAAAGATGGTTGGAATCAGCAAGGCTGTCCGTGACGGACCCACGGGCCACCAGGAACAAGCGCCTCCTTGGCAAGGTGTTGGGCGAACATTTGGTATGCAGTCCTTGCGGTGAGGTAGCCGGTTATGAACAGTGTCATCGATTGGCCGAGCCCGGAGGTGCTGCTGTCGCGCTTGCCGAAAAGCAGCATGGATTATACCTTGAGCTTGAATCGGGCGACGCCGGTGCATTGCGCCGGGCGCCTCAGCTGCTCTTTGTCAGGCCCGATTGAATCGCTCGGCGACGGGCGTAGTACTCGCGGTACCGCAACAAGGCTTGCGGGTCTGCCTTGGAAGCCTGCAAGGCCTGCGTTTCCTGGGCAATCAACTGATCGATCAACAGGCGGTCGAGCACATCACGCAGTTCGGCACCGCGCTGGGCCGCAGGGGTCTCGATGGCGAGTTCGTCGCCAGTCATCAGGCGTACTGCCAATGCCTCGCAGGCGCAGCCCCGCAGACCTTCGCGCAGGGCTGCCCAGGGCTGCGCGCCGTGTTCGTGCATCTGGCTCTCCAGCCAGACAAACAGTGGACCATGCGGGGCTGGCAGGGCGCTCAGCAGGGCGTGATCCTCGGAGGACAAAGTTTCAAGAGTAGCCATGTTGCCAAGCAAAATGCGGGCCGCGTGATCGGCCCGGCTGGCGGGCAACCGACGGCCATCGAGGCTCCGGCGACTTGCTGCATTTTGATGCGCATTTAGCGCCCGAAGCCCGTAGTCATTGCGTAGCGTGCTATCGTTTGAATAGTGGCGTGAACTCGCTGCATGAGCCCCCGTGCCTGCTGGTTGCCACAAGGTAGTCAATTCCCGGCTGCCTAGTTGAACCAATTCGGCAATCTGATTCAACAACTGGTGTTTCAGCGCGCCTTGCGGCAACTGCATCCACGGTGCACGCACCTTGCTCGCCAGATGGGCGCGTCCTTCCGCGGTGGCCAGGTCGCAGCCCTCACGTGCCGAGTCGATCAGAAAACGGCTGAGCTGGACAGCTTCGGCCACGTAGCGCGAAAACGCCTCCTTGCCAAACTCGCGGATAAAGCTGTCGGGATCGTGCTCGGCGGGCAGGAACAGAAATTTCACGCTGCGCACGTCGGTGGCAAACGGCAGGGCCACGTCAAGCGCCTTGAGCGCGGCGCGCCGACCGGCGGCATCGCCGTCAAAACTGAACACAACCGAATCGGTAAAGCGAAACAATTTCTGCACGTGTTCCGTTGTGCAAGCGGTGCCGAGGGTTGCTACGGCATTCGGGAAGCCGAGTTGCGCCAGCGCGACAACGTCCATGTAGCCCTCGGTCACCAGCGCAAAGCCGTGTTCACGCAGCGCTGGGCGTGCCTCAAACAGTCCGTACAGTTCACGCCCCTTGCTAAACACAGGCGTTTCCGGCGAATTCAGGTACTTCGGCTTTTCATCGCCGAGCACGCGTCCGCCAAAGCCGATGCATTCGCCTTTGATATTGCGAATCGGGAACATGATTCGGTCCCGAAAGCGGTCATAACGCTTGCTTTCCTGGTGTTCCTCCTCGCTGAAAATGACGAGGCCGCTTTCCACCAGCAGCGGATCATCGTAGTTGGCAAAGGCGCTGGCCAGGTTGCGCCAGCCCGGTCCCGCATAGCCCAGTGCGTAGGCACGGGCGATTTCGCCGGACACGCCGCGTGCCTTGAGGTAATCAATGGCGCGGTCGGATTCCTTGAGATTGCGGCGATACGCGTCTGCGGCTTGTTCCAGCACGGTCGTCAGAGTCGCCTGCACCTGACGTTGCGCGCGCGCCTGCGCTCGATCCTGCGCAGTGCCGGGCTCTTCGGGTACCTGCAGACCATACTGTTGTGCCAAGTCGTTGACGGCCTCGATGAAGGTCATGCCGGCGTGCTCCATCAGAAAACTGATGGCGTTGCCATTCTTGCCGCAACCGAAGCAGTGATAGAACTGCTTGCTTGGACTGACCGAGAACGAGGGCGACTTCTCCCCGTGAAAAGGGCACAACCCCATGAAATTGGCGCCACCCTTCTTGAGCTGCACGTGGCGCCCGACGATGTCGACCACATCGGCACGCGCCAGCAATTCCTGAATAAAGGTCTGCGGTATCGCCATGGCGCGATTGTAGAAAGACGCCACACCGGCGCCCCGCGGTTTCGCCGCTGGCTAGCGCGGCGCCAGGCGAATCGCGCCGTCGAGGCGGATCACTTCGCCGTTGAGCATGTCGTTCTCAAAAATGTGCAACGCGAGTTTGGCGTAGTCGAGCGGCGTGCCCAGGCGTGAGGGAAATGGCACGCCAGCGGCCAGCGAATCCTGCACCTCCTTGGGCATGCCAAACAGCATCGGCGTACCGAAGATCCCCGGGGCAATCGTCATGTTGCGGATGCCATTGCGTGCCAGGTCGCGGGCGATCGGCAGCGTCATGCCGACGATGCCGCCCTTGGACGCACTGTAGGCGGCCTGGCCGATCTGGCCGTCGTAGGCGGCGACCGACGCGGTGGAGATCATCACGCCGCGCTCGCCGGTGCTCTCGGGTTCGTTCTTGCACATGGCCTCGGACGACAAGCGAATCATGTTGAAGCTACCGATCAAGTTCACCGTGATGCACTTGGTGAAGACGCCGAGCTGGTGTGCGCCGTTTTTGCCGACCGTTTTCTCCGCCGGTGCGATCCCCGCGCAGTTGACCAGGCCCATCAACTTGCCCAGCGACAACGCCTTCGCGACCACTGCCTGTGCGTCGGCTTCCTGGCTGACGTCACATTTCACAAAGCTGCCGCCGATATCCTTGGCAACCGCCTCACCCTTGTCGGCCTGCATGTCGGCGACCACCACCTTGCCACCCTTGGAAGCCAGAAGGCGCGCCGTGCCTTCGCCCAAACCGGATGCGCCGCCAGTGACGATAAATACCTTGCCTGCGATGTCCATAAAATCTCCAATCCAACGGTTGACGTTAACGTAAACGTCAATTATCGCGCATCCTGTTTTCGCCTCGATCGCGGACGATGCAAACCGGTGCTGCTATACTCGCGCCTCTCGGTTAGACCTCAGGCGCGTAGCTCAGCTGGTTAGAGCACCACCTTGACATGGTGGGGGTCGTTGGTTCGAGTCCAATCGCGCCTACCAATGAACTCAATTCAAACGGCACCCTCGGGTGCCGTTTGAATTGGTGCCAACGACGCAGGAAGCCGCGATGTGGGTCGGCATGCTCTTGCGTCAAGCCGGCTTACTGCAAGCCGCAAGCCCCTGGTCCACCGGCATGGCCGCAGGTGTCGCATGGGCTGGGCACGGGGGCTGTTGTCGCGCTGGCCGATGTGGTTGCAAAGACCGACAATTGTTTGTTGAGCTCGGCAGACTGGCAGTTCGGGCACTGTGGCACTGTCCCCGAACGGATAAGCGCTTCAAATTTGTGCCCGCAGGTCTCGCAGGCGTACTCGTAAATGGGCATGGCAACTCCTTGTCTTGACTGGATTATCGGTCCTGCCGCGATGCGCCACAATATTGCCAAATGACTGCCACGCCCCGCCAGGCCCGGCCATGGGCCGACCGACTGCGCCCGACGACACTCGAAGAGGTCGTCGGTCAGCGTCAGTTGCTGGGCGAGGGCATGGCGCTGCGCCTGGCCTTTGAGTCGGGCGAGCCGCACAGCTGCATTTTGTGGGGGCCGCCGGGCAGCGGCAAGACGACCATAGCGCGCCTGATGGCCGATGCATTTGCCGCGCAGTTCATCGCCATCAGCGCCGTGTTGGGTGGTGTGCGGGACATCCGCGATGCGGTAGCCCAGGCGCAGCAGGCGCTGCTCGAGGTGCCGCCCAGGCGTACGCTGGTGTTTGTCGATGAAGTGCATCGCTTCAACAAGGCCCAGCAGGACGCGTTCCTGCCGCACGTGGAAAGCGGCCTGCTGACCTTTGTTGGCGCCACCACGGAAAACCCGTCATTCCAGGTCATCGCGGCTTTGCTGTCGCGCGCCACGGTTTACGTGCTGCTCCCTTTGACTGCTGCCGACCTTGATGCGATCTTGACCAAAGCGCTTGCTGCGCAAGCGTTGCCAGCTATCGAAAGCATAGCAAGGGAGCGACTCATAGGGTACGCCGATGGTGATGCGCGACGTCTCCTCAACACCCTGCAGACCCTGGTCATGGCCGCCACCCAGCAAGGAGCGAGCGAGATTTCCGAGGCCTTTATGGTCAAGGTCCTCGGGCAGCGCCTGCGCCGCTTCGATGCCGGTGGGGAGCAGTTCTACGACATCATTTCGGCGTTGCACAAGTCGGTGCGGGGATCCGATCCGGATGCTGCGCTGTACTGGTTGGTGCGCATGCTCGACGGTGGGGCC